>CAZIIB010000808.1:0-2207 GCA_964539125.1 uncultured Thermoanaerobaculia bacterium
CGAGGGCCTGAAGGCCGTCGCCGCCGGCATGAATCCCATGGATCTGAAGCGCGGCATCGACAAGGCGGTAGAGGCTACCGTCGAGCAGCTCAAAGGTCTGTCCAAGCCCTGCTCGGACAACAAGGAGATCGCCCAGGTCGGCACCATCTCCGCCAACTCCGACGAGTCCATCGGCCAGATCATCGCCGAGGCCATGGAGAAGGTCGGCAAGGAGGGCGTCATCACCGTCGAGGAGGGAAAATCCCTCCATAACGAGCTCGAGGTGGTGGAGGGGATGCAGTTCGACCGCGGCTACCTCTCCCCCTACTTCATCAACAACCAGCAGAGCCAGAACGTGGAGCTGGAGAGCCCCTACATCCTGCTCCACGACAAGAAGATCAGCAATATCCGCGACTTGCTGCCGGTCCTCGAGGCCGTGGCCAAGGCCGGCAAGCCGCTGCTGATCATCGCCGAGGACATCGAGGGCGAGGCCCTGGCCACCCTGGTGGTCAACTCCATCCGCGGCATCATCAAGGTCTGCGCCGTGAAGGCCCCCGGCTTCGGTGACCGGCGCAAGGCCATGCTGCAGGACATCGCCATCCTCAGCGGCGCCACCGTCATCGCCGAAGAGGTGGGCCTGTCCCTGGAGAAGGCCGGCCTCGCCGAGCTGGGAACGGCCAAGAAGGTCCAGGTCACCAAGGAGGAGACCACCATCATCGACGGAGCCGGCTCGGATGCCGACATCAAGGGCCGGGTCGAGCAGATCCGCGGCCAGATCGCGGAGAGCACATCCGACTACGACAAAGAGAAGCTGCAGGAGCGGTTGGCCAAGCTTGCCGGCGGCGTCGCCGTCATCTCCGTTGGTGCCGCCACCGAGATGGAGATGAAGGAGAAGAAGGCCCGGGTCGAGGACGCCCTGCATGCCACCAGAGCCGCGGTCGAGGAGGGCGTCGTCGCCGGTGGTGGGGTGGCCCTGGTGCGTGCCCTGTCGAAGCTCGGAGACCTCAAGGGCGCCAACCACGACCAGGACGTGGGAATCGCCATCGCCCGCAGGTCCATGGAGGAGCCCCTGCGCCAGATCGTGGCCAACTCGGGCATGGAGGCGTCGGTGGTGCTGCACAAGGTCGAGGGCGGTGAAGGAAGTTTCGGCTTCAACGCGTCAACCGGCGAGTATGGCGATCTGGTGGCAATGGGCATCCTTGACCCCACGAAGGTGACCCGTTCCGCCTTGCAGAATGCTGCCTCCGTGGCCGGTCTCATGATCACCACCGAGGCCATGGTGGCAGAGGAGCCGAAGGAAGAGCCTCCGATGCCGGCCGGTGGCGGCGGCATGGGCGGCATGGGTGGCATGGGGATGATGTAACCCGCCGGCTGCCACGCCTGTGTGCAAGAAGCCCCGCTTCGGCGGGGCTTTTTCGTTAAGGCGCGTCTCCCAGGTAAATGCGGTCTGTCTTGGCGCCCATGATGAGGTCGTTCAGGTGCAGCCCATGGATCTTGTGGGTCCACCAGCGCACGGTGACTCGGCCCCATTCGGTGAGCAGCGCCGGGTGGTGGCCTTCCTTCTCGGCGAGGGCGCCCACCTTGTTGGTGAACGCCAAAGCGGACGCGAAGTCGTCGAGCTTGTAGACACGCCGGATCTGGGGGACCTCGTCCACGGTAATCACTTCCCAATCCGGACAATCCGTGAGGAACTGCTCGACCTGCTCACCTGTCGCGGGCGGGGCGCCGACACGGCAGACCTCGCATTTCATTCCGGCATATTCGGTCATGGCTACTCTCCAATCTGTCGACCGGCCTAACTGTTAACTCGCCAATCGGTTGACTCGCGTCCCGATCGGACGGCATAAAGCACATTCGGGTCGTTTATGTTGCCGGATTCCGGGCCATCGGTCCATGTGCGCAACCCTTGTCTTACGCGCCCCGAATCCAGGCAGGCCTGGTTCATTTTCGACGCTACCCTCTTATTTCACGACCTTGTTTCACAATGCCACACACCGCTGGTTCCGGGACAACTTCCGCGAGCCGACGGAGGTGCAACGCCGCGGCTGGGAGAGCATCGGGCAGGGCCGGCACTCGCTGCTGGTGGCGCCTACCGGAAGCGGCAAGACCCTGGCCGCCTTCCTTGCCGGCATCGATGCCCTGGGCCGTCTGGCCGCCGATGCGCCCGCCGGGGTCCGCCTGCTCTACATCTCGCCGCTGAAGGCCCTGGTCTACGACATCGAGCGCAA
>CAZIIB010000809.1:0-2206 GCA_964539125.1 uncultured Thermoanaerobaculia bacterium
CTAGCCGAAGCGGCCGGTCACATAGTCCTCGGTCCGCCGTTCCTTCGGGGTGGTGAACAGGGTCTTCGTGTCGTTGAACTCCACGAAATCACCCAGGTAGAGAAGGCCCGTGTAGTCGGCGATCCGGGCGGCCTGCTGGAGGTTGTGGGTCACGATGACGATCGTGTAGTCCGAGCGCAGCTCGAGGATCAGCTCCTCGATGTAGGCGGTGGAGATCGGGTCGAGGGCGGAGGTCGGCTCGTCGAGGAGCAGGACCTCCGGCTTGACGGCGATCGCCCGCGCGATGCACAGGCGCTGCTGCTGCCCGCCGGAGAGGCTCCGGCCGGTCTGGCGGAGCTTGTTCTTGACCTCGTCCCAGAGCGCCGCCTTCTGGAGCGCCCACTCGATCCGCTCGTCCATCTCCCGGCGGCCGAGCTGCTCGTAGAGGCGCACGCCGAAGGCGATGTTGTCGTAGATCGACATGGGGAAGGGCGTCGGGGCCTGGAAGACCATGCCGACCCGCTTGCGCAGCAGGTTCAGGTCTTGGTGTGGGGAGAGGATGTCCTCGCCGTCGAGGAGCACCGTGCCGGTGGCGCGCTGCTTCGGGTAGAGCTCGTAGATCCGGTTGAAGGTACGCAGCAGGGTCGACTTGCCGCATCCCGACGGGCCGATGAAGGCGGTGACCAGGCCGGCCGGGATCGTCAGGTCGATTCCGTGGAGCGCCTGGTGTTGCCCGTAGAAGAAGTCCAGCCCGCGGGTGACGATCTTCGGCTCGAGGGTCTCGACCGCCGGCGCCGGCCCGAAGGCGTCGGGGATCTGGACTCCAGGCACCGCCCGCGGGCGCTCCTCGACGGGGCTCGCGGAGGGTCCGGTGGAAGGATCGGTGGTGTCCGCCGGCGCCGCGGAGTCGGGGGTCTCGTCAGAGGAAGCGATGTGGCTCAAGGTTGGCGGCCCTTTCTCTGTCGAAAGGCGACCCGGGCGATGATGTTCAGGCCCAGGACCCCGAGGGTGAGCAGCAGCGAGCCCGCCCAGGCGAGTTTCTGCCAGTCGTCGTAGGGACTCATGGCGAACTGGAAGATGACCACCGGCAGGTTCGCCATCGGGGCGTTCAGGTTCAGGCTCCAGAACTGGTTGTTGAGCGCCGTGAACAGGAGCGGCGCCGTCTCGCCGGTGATGCGGGCGATCGCCAGCAGGACGCCGGTGACGATGCCCGCCCGCGCGGCCCGATAGGAGACCATCACCGTGACCTTCCAGCGCGGCGCTCCGAGAGCGGCGGCCGCCTCGCGCAGGCTCGCCGGAACCAACCGCAGCATGTCTTCGGTCGTCCGCACCACCACCGGAACCACGATGATCGCCAGCGCCATGGCGCCGGCCCAGCCGGAGAAGTGGCCCATGGAGACGACCATGACCTCGTAGATGAACAGGCCGATCAGGATCGAGGGCGCGGAGAGCAGGATGTCGTTGACGAACCGCACGGTGGCCGCCAGCCAGGGCGCCCGGGCGTATTCCGCCAGATAGGTGCCGGCCAGCACGCCCACCGGGGTGCCCACGACCATGGCGACCACGGTCATCAGAAGGCTTCCGACCATGGCGTTGGCGAGCCCTCCGGCGTCGCCGGGCGGCGGGGTGCTGCTGGTGAACACCTGGGGGCTCAGGCCGCCGACGCCGAGGCGGAGCAGGGTCCACAGGATCCAGATCAGCCAGAAGAGGCCGAAGAGGGTCGTTGAGACCGCCAGGCCCAGGGCCACGGCGTTGGTCATCCGTCGGCGGGCGTAACGGCTCATCTCAGGCCGCCTTCCCCTCGCGCTTCGAGAGGCGGAGCAGCAGGAGCCGCGACAGGCTGAGCACCACGGAGGTGATCACGAAGAGGATCAGGCCCAGGGCGATGAGCGACGAGGTGTAGGTGTCGCCGATCGCCTCGGTGAACTCGTTGGCGAGCGCCGAGGAGATCGTGTTACCGGGCATGAAGAGCGAGGTGCTCAGGGAATGGGCGTTGCCGATCACGAAGGTGACCGCCATGGTCTCTCCCAGCGCCCGGCCGAGGCCGAGCATGACCCCGCCGGCCACCCCCGTCTTCGAGTAGGGGAGGACGACGTTCCACACCACCTCCCAGGTGGTGGCGCCCAGGGCGTAGGCGGACTCCGAGAGCACGTGGGGCACGGTCTCGAAGACGTCGCGCATCACCGACGAGATGAACGGGATCACCATGATCGCCAGGATCAGGCCG
>CAZIIB010000810.1:0-1980 GCA_964539125.1 uncultured Thermoanaerobaculia bacterium
AACAGGTGAGGTTTCTAATTCCTTGAGAGATGACTCTGCGGACATTCTGTGCCATGTGCATTGCTCCATATCCCGATTTTCCGTCTGCATTTTCAGACCCCATTATTAAGTTCCTTCACTCCATTATGATAGTTCCTGATACGCTGATTTCTTTGAGATTATCGTAGACTAAGCGGTACACAAAGCAAATCCTCGTAACCATATAGTTGGGTCTCTTTTTGCAGAGGAAACTCAATCACGGTCGCTGCTCTCCTCATCTTGGGGAGGTTTACTAATGATCTTTCGCCCCGTGAACATCGCCGAAATTATGCTGCCACCTTCCTTCAGCTCTGTGATAACCACTGCGGCTATGTGTGCAAAAACAACAATAGCAAGCACATAAAAACTGTAGACATGTATCGATGCAAAAGGCTTGCGAAATGCGCGCATACTTTCATAAGCAACCGAGTCATACATACTGGGGGTATAAGGCACTAGGGTGGCCGGATTTACTCCTGGCGCCGCCACCCACTGCGCGATCCAATGTCCTATAGGAGGAAAGAATAGATCGGTACCCGCGAGAACCAAGCCGGTGATACCGAGAATAAAGATAAGTACAAATAGTGCCGCAATTCCCAGCCGCCCCACCGGGTTGTGCCCCAGGTACTGTTCCGGGTTACCGGCGATGAAGGCTGCAATATAGCTGCGTACCGCATGGAAGTATCCCTTACCGCCCGGGAGGATCGAACGCCACCGCGCATAGCGGTTACCCAAAAAGGCCCAGATGATGCGCCAGAATAGATTCAATATGAAGATATATCCGATCGAAACGTGAACTGTTTTTAGAGTCACCTTTCCGGCGTTTGACGCATCGAGGGCACTCGCATTGAGTATCGTGAAACCCACGGCTCCCAAGCCGATGACGCAGATTGCGTTAATCCAGTGAAACCAGCGGGTACCAGCGTCCCAAACTGCATAGGATTTCAGCTCAGACATTGACGCCTCCTATTATCAATTTGATTAATGCATCTCTTGCGTGTGCTATCCAATGTATCGAGTGAAATACTCAATAGCTATTTGATGACGCCAGCTACTGTAATACAGAGCTGCACGGTTAATAAAACCATATGAGCCGTGAGCTCCCCCTCTCCGCTCATGAATCTCCATTTAATGGGGACGCACTTAACAGGCATTAACCCAAAGGCGTAGGCACATATCGCTTACATCAGGGCAGGCACAAAGGACGGTAGTAGGAATTGAGTAGTAAAAAAAGACCAACCCCTAAAGAAGCAATCTAAGCTATTAATTCGCAAGTGGGTACGTACTCAATCAACCATCTGGTTGGATACCATGTGGTCGAAAAGCGTATAACTCACTGATTGATCTATATGCGGATTGAAGTTGTATGGTGCGCGGCGAGGGATTTTGTGACCCCAAAATGCGCCTAACATCCTCAATTTGAACGGAATGGCGCGCCCGGAGAGATTCGAACTCCCGACCGCCTGGTTCGTAGCCAGGTACTCTATCCAGCTGAGCTACGGGCGCGCAGGTTGGTGATGAATTGCGGAAGCGGGGTAGTTTATCAAATCTTGGCGGGTAGAGCATACTCCCTTGAAAATGCGCCCCTTGGGGGCCAGGGACCCGACGCGGCTCTGGTGAGGTGGTATGGCGGAGCTAGGGGTTACTCGGGGCTTTCGGGCCGTTGCAGAGGCATGTGTCTACTACTCCCCCTCACCCCTACCCTCTCCCTGAGAGGGAGAGGGAATATCGGCGGCGTTCTCCCTCGCTGCGCTCGGTCGTCGAACCCAGCTGATTGAGACATCGAGGGTTCGAAGCAGGTCCTCTGACGACTCTGCCAACCTAACCGGCAACCCTTAAACAATCATATGGCGGAGAGAGAGGGATTACTCGGGCGCCCTGCGCCCTCGCCCTTCGGGCCGCCGCGAGCGGCGTTCTCCCTCGCTGCGCTCGGTCGTCGAACCCAGCTGATTGAGACATCGA
>CAZIIB010000810.1:2080-2205 GCA_964539125.1 uncultured Thermoanaerobaculia bacterium
TCTGCCAACCTAACCGGCAACCCTTAAACAATCATATGGCGGAGAGAGAGGGATTCGAACCCTCGATGGGGCTATAAACCCCATACTCCCTTAGCAGGGGAGCGCCTTCGACCAGCTCGGCCATC
>CAZIIB010000811.1:0-2201 GCA_964539125.1 uncultured Thermoanaerobaculia bacterium
CGTCGCCGCCTTCGGCCTCGAGGATCCGCACCAGCCGGATGGACTGCTCGACCTGCACCACCAGGGCCGGCACCCCCGGGGTCTCGCCCGGCTCGCGCGATCCGCCGCCGCTCACCCTCAAGATCCCCGCGTCGCGCGAGCTGGGCTCCAGGGTGGCGAGCACCCCCTCGGCCGCGAAGAGCTCGTTCATCTTCCGGCGGAGCTTCCAGCGCTTGCGGGCCCGCGCACGCCAGGCTTCCCGGTGCTCGCCGGGGATCTCCAGGGTTTCGAGGGCGGCCAGGTCGTCGGCGTCCTCGCGCCGGACCACCGGCTCGTCCCAGCTCCCGAGCTCCCGGGCGTCGTCGAGCAAGAGGATCTTGCCGGCGAGCTTGCCCTGGTACTGGGCGAGGTCGTCCTCGCCCTCGATCTTCACCCGCATCGCCGGCCCCCGGACCGGCCCGTCGGTTCCCGGAGTCCATGCCTTGGGCAGGGCGTCGAGGGGCATCTGGAAGGGGGCGATCTCGGTCACCGAGGCGCGGCTGAACGACCATCCCCGGCCGAACGGGCCCCAGGCTTCCAGGTGGGCGTTGGCGAGCCCCCAGCCGGCGAGGCGGTCCCGGGTCCACTCGTTGGCCCGCTTCATGGCCGGCGAGCCGGTCAGCCGGGCGCCGATCAGGGTGGTGAGGTCGCGGGCGATCTCCATCACCTGGGAGTGGTGCAGCCCTTCGTCGCGGATCCGGTTCATGGCGTCCAGATCCACCGGCTCCTCGGCGGCGAGGGCCGAAGCCAGGGTGAGCAGGGCGAGGGCGAGCAGAATTCGGGCCTGGCGCATGGGTGGCAGCTCCGGGGCAGGTGGCGACGGGATTCGGGGGAAACCGCCGTGGACCTTATCGCATCCCGATCGGATCCCGGACGCGTCGATCCTGCGCGCCTTGCCGGTTCTCCAAGGAGCCCCGATTGTGGTAGGAAAGGCCTCCGGACGCCGACGCCCGGGGAGGAGGCGCCATGAGACCGATCACCGCCAGCGACCTGATGAACCCGGAGGTGCTCACCGTTCCCGAGGACCTGAGCGTCCACGAGCTCGCCGCCTTCCTGGTGGACAACGAGATCACCGGCGCGCCGGTCACCGACCGCGACGGCCGGCTGGTCGGCGTGGTCTCGGTGGTGGACATCGCCGAGATCGCCGCCGGCGACGAGGAGTCTTCCCTCGCCGAGGGCCTGGACTACTTCGTCCGCGGCTGGGAGGAGGGCCTGAGCGAGGACGAGCGCGAGGAGCTCGGGCTGTTCGAGGAGGACGAGGAGCTCCTGGTGGGCGAGATCATGAATCCCGAGGTCTACGCGGTGCCCGAGGACGCCTCGGTCTCCGAGATCGCCATGAGCATGCTCTCGAACCACATCCACCGCCTCCTCGTGCTCGACGAGGGCAAGGCGGTGGGGATCATCACCACCTCGGACCTGCTCGGCCTCCTGGTGGACGAGGGGTGACGGAGGCCGGCCCGGTGCCTCCTCCGCTCGGCATCGTCGGGGGGATGGGACCGCTGGCGTCGGCCGAGCTCCTGAGCACCATCTACCGCCTGCACACCCCGGAGCGCGAGCAGGAGGCGACGGCCGTGGTGCTCCTCTCCGACCCTTCGGTGCCCGACCGCACCGAGGCGATCCTCCGGGGCGAGACGGGGGAGCTCGTGCAGCGGCTGGCGGGGGCGATCGGCGCGCTCGAGAAGCTGGGGGCCGGGCGGGTGGTGATCGCCTGCTTCACGATCCATCACGTTCTGCCCGAGCTGCCGGACGCGCTCCGGAATCGGGTCGTCTCCCTGGTCGACCTGACGGTGGAGGCGCTCCTCGCCGACCCGCGGCCGCGGCTGCTCCTCGCCACCACCGGCTCACGCCGGAGCGATCTCTTCGCCGGCCATCCCCGGTGGGGCGAGGTGGCCGCGCGGGTGGCGTTGCCCTCGGAGGTGGATCAAGAGGCGCTCCACGAGCGCCTCTACCGCCTCAAGAAGGGGGAGCCGCCGGCGGCCATGGTGCCCTGGCTCGAGGAGCTCGGCGGGCGGTACCCGGAGACCGAGGGCTTCGTCTTCGGCTGCACCGAGCTTCATCTCCTCGGGCGCCCCCTGGCCGAGCGGTGGGGCGAGGAGGTGGCCCGCCGGCGGGTGGTCGACGCCCTGGCGATCGTCGCCCGCCGCGCCCCGGACCTCGCTCGGGGCGAGTGGTAGCCTGGGGCA
>CAZIIB010000812.1:0-2201 GCA_964539125.1 uncultured Thermoanaerobaculia bacterium
CAAGTCGACCACCGAGGCCGCCGAGGCCGACTAGGCCGGCGGATGCCTGCAACGGAGCCCGACAAGGCTGGCGTCCCCTGCCGGAGGGCTCGGGACCAGAGGAGACGCACGATGACGTATGAGGAGCAATCACCCGCCCAAACCTTCGACCCCCCGGTCTACAGCGTCCGCGCCTTTTGCGAGGCTCACGACATCAGCCGGGGCTACCTCTACCAGCTCTGGAGCGAGGGCGCCGGCCCTCGCAAGATGAAGGTGGGCCGCCGGACTCTGATCTCCCGGGAGGCGGCGGCCGAGTGGCGGCGCCGGATGGAGGAAGAGACCCTCGAGGCCGGGTCCGGGTCCAGGCAGTGACCCGTGGCAGGCGCGACCGAAGCCCGGGCCGGTTCCGGACCTGGTAGGCGGCCTGGCGATTCCGCCCACCAGCAGAAGTTCAACCGGCTGCCGCAAGTGCTCGCCCGGGACGTGGGGCCTGCGGCCTACGCCACCCTGGGCGCGCTGGCAAGCCATCTCAAGGCAGGCGAGACGGGCTGCTGGCCGAGCCTGACGACCTTGTCCGCCGAGACGGGGATGGCGCGAAGGACGGTCATTCGAGCCCTCGACACTCTGGAGGAGAGCGGATGGATCGACCGGCGGCGAACCTCGGGCAAGGTCACCGTCTACACCCTCGACTTCACCCGGCGCTCTCCAGCCACCCGTGCCAGCTCGACCGGTAGCCGGGAGGGCACGGGTGACATCTCGGCCACGAGTGGTGGGTGCTCTCCCGGCACCCCACCCGTGCCACCGGAGCACCACGAACAAGACGAAGGAACCAGACGAAAGGAACAAGACGAAGAGCAAGGGCGCTCTGAGCTCCTCGATCGACTGGACGGCTTCGACGTGCCGACGCTCCGCGAGCTGGCCGACGCCAAGGGGCTCGATCTCCTCGCCGAAGCTCGCGCGTGCGAGGCGTGGCACGGCGCCCGGCCTGGCTTCCACCGCAAGCTCGCTGCACCCTTTCCGACTCTCAAAAGTTGGATCGAACGGGCGAAGCCGAGGGGCCCGCGCTCCGAACGGCCCGTCTCTGCCGGGACGATGCAGAAGTTCGAGGCCCTCGACCGGGGTGCCGCGTGATGCGCCTGAAGCCTGTCTCGGTGCCGGCTGGCGGGTTTGAGACGTGCCGCCGGTGTGAGGTGCCCTACTCGAAGCTCTCGCCAACTGGCCTTTGCGTCGACTGTGAGGAGGAGGTTCAACGGCAACGGGGGCTCGACGGAGGCTTTCACGATGGTGCCCCGGAACACGTCCCCCTCGGCCATGAGCCGGTGGCGGGAGTCGAGGTAGAGGGCGCCCATCACCTCCTGATCCCGAACCGCGTAGCGCAGGGCGAGGTACTGGACGATCGCGGCCGGGCGGTCGAGTAGGTCCCGCTCGGGGATCTCGGCGCGGGCGAGGCGCCGGGCCAGCTCCAGAGAGGCGAGGACGGAAGCGGCCTTCGCCTGCCCGAGCCCCCGGCGCTGGAGGGAATCGGGCCGGATGCCCACGAGGCCGGGGAGTCCGGAGGTCTCGCGGAGGATCTCCCGGGCCAGCTCCAACGAACAGACTTCCCGGCAGCCGTTGCCGAGCACCAGGGAGAGCACCTCCGGATCGGAGAGGGCCTCCCCGCCGCTCCGGAGCAGCCGTTGCCGGGGCCGTTCCTCCGGGGGCATTTCCCGGATGAAGCTCGGGGCCGGAGAGGACGGGTGGGGAGGCCGGCGGCGCTTGCCAGGCATCACACGTCCTCCCGGAAGTCCGCGAGCGCGGCGGCGTAGTGGCGCTCCAGCTCCTCGGCGGTCCAGTCGAGGGCGCGGAGGGCGCCGGCGAAGGCGCTGTCTTCCCCGGGCGTCTCCGTCGAGTCGGCGGCGCCGTGGCCCACGAGCCAGCAGCGGGCCGCCTCCCCGGCAAACAGGAGCCGGAAGCGCTCAGGGTCCCCGGCCGCAAGGGCGGTGTCGGGGTTCGGGAGGGTGGAGAGGATCTCGGCCGAGATATGCAGGAGGCCGAGACCGATGAAGAGGGTGACCCGGAGTTGGTCGTTCGTCGGGTCGGCGGGCGAGATACGATCCTTCAGGCTGCTCATGAGGGCACCTTCCTCCTGAGTGGCTTGGCTCCGGTGGGTGTGCCTAGCACCTGCCGGGGCCGCTCTTGTATCGAGGGCGGACACCCCGCCCTTTCGCCCCTCCCGGATGGCT
>CAZIIB010000813.1:0-2197 GCA_964539125.1 uncultured Thermoanaerobaculia bacterium
GACGGTGATGCCGCCCGGGCCCGAGATCGCGTCGACCTCGAGGAGCAGCTCCACCCGGCTCTCGGCGTAGTCGGCGAGATCGATCTCCACCGTCCCGGGGGCGTGCCGGGTGAGCTCGGAGGCCGCGCTCCGGTAGAGCTCGTGGATCTGGCCGCGGGCGTCGCGCAGGCCGAAGCGGTAGCGGCACCGGCACTCCCGCCCCGTCCAGCCCAGGGGGATGAAGGAGACGTAGGGGTCGCGCCCCAGCTCGGCCGGCCAGGAGAGCCGGGTGCCGGCGGCCTGGTCCAGGGTCTCGATCTGGCCCGGCCGCCGGAACGGGAAGGCGACGAGCTGGCTCTCCGGGACCCTGGACATGTCCCGGGACTCTTCTCGCCCCAGGTAGCCGATCTGCGACTGAAAGGGCGTCTCGGCCCCGAAAGCGTTGAGCTCCACCGTCGGCGTCGCCCGCGAGAGGTCGGCGAGGTCGCTCCGGATCCAGCCGAGGGGGGCCTCCACGGTCGGCCGTGGGCCGCACCCCGCCAGGAGCGCCGCGAGGGCGAAAGCCGCTACATGCCGTGACCGCATGGCCGGGTAGTCTACTCCGGCTGCCGGCGCCACCGCCGGTGCATCCAGACCCACTGCTCGGGGACGCGGCGGATCTGCTCCTCGATCGCCCGGGTCATCAGGGCGGTCGCCGCCACCTCGTCCGCGGGCAGGTCGAGGGGGGGCAGGAAGCGCGCCAGGTGGGAGCCGTCGGGGCGTCGCTCGATGAAGGTGGGGATGACCACGGTGCCCTGGTGGAGGGCGATCCGGGCCGCACCCACCGGTGTGTAGGCCGGACGGCCGAAGAACGGCACCCAGACGCCGTCCACCTTGGTGTCCTGGTCGATCAGCATGCCCAGGGCGCCCCCGCCGCGGAGCGTCCGCAGCAGCTCGCGGGCCGCCCCGCGCTCGCCGCGCTCGATCGTCCGGCTGCCGAAGCGGCCGCGAAGCCGGCCGAGCAGCTCCTGGAGGGGGGCCTCGTCGAGGCCGCGGGTGACGACGGTGATCCCCAGCCCGTTGCAGTTCGCGGCCGCCGCGAGGAGCTCCCAGTTGCCGCAGTGGCCGGTGATGAAGACCGCCGGCCGGCCGTCGGCGCGGGCCGCCGCCACGCTCTCCAACCCCTCCACCTCCACGTGCCGGGCGAGCTCCCGGCAGCCCCGGGTGAAGAACCAGAGCGCCTCGCCCAGGGTACGCCCGAGGTGCAGGAGGCACGCCCGGGCCAGCCGCGTGCGCTCGGCGAGCGAGCGCTCGGGAAAGGCGATCGCCAGGTGCGCGAGCGCCCGGCGCCGGTCGCGGCGGGCCACGTACCAGCCGAGGCGGCCGACCGCCCCTCCGAGACCCTGCGCCGCGGCGAGGGGCAGGAGCCGGAGGAGCGCGGCCAGGGTCCAGACGATTCCGGCCACCAGGACGGCGCGGACGAGTCGGCTCCTGCGGGTCATGACGCGATCAGGTGAGCGGTGCGGAGGCGATGAGACGGTCAGCCGAGGTAGCTCGCGATCAGGGAGGCCCACTCGCCGCGGGTCTTGAGGATCCACTCCACCGCCTCGCGCACGGCGCCGGCCCCGCCCGGGGTGGAGAGCGTGTGGTCCACCCGGCGGCGGACCTCGGCCGCGGCGTCGGCGGGAGCGAAGGAGAGGCCGCAGTGGAGGAGGACCGGCAGGTCGACCAGGTCGTCGCCCACGTAGGCCACCTGCCGGGCCTCCGTCTTCTGGGCGGCCAGGAACTCGCGAAACGCCTTCGCCTTGTCCTGGCGGCCGGTCAGGGCCGCGTCGAGGTCGAGCTCTGCGACCCGCAGGTCGAGGGCCGCCCCGCCGCGCGCCGAGAGCACCCCCACCTTGAGGCCGGCCCGCTGCGCGAGCTTGATGCCCAGCCCGTCGCGCACGTGGAAGAGCTTGCGATCCTCGCCCTTGGGCCCGAACCGGAGCCGGCCGTCGGTGAGCACGCCGTCGACGTCCGTCAGCAGCCACTCGAGGGCGGCGGCGCGGAGTCTCGGGTCTCCCGGGCGCTTCGCCGCCGGGCTCAAAACAGCTCGAGCCCCCAGAGGTCGTGGATGTGGAGGATCCCCTCGAGGTGGCCTTCCGGGTCGCAGACGAAGAGCGAGGTGATGCGCTGGTCCTCGAGGGTCTTGAGCGCCGCCGGGGCGAGCTCTCCGCCGAGGATCGTCTGGGGCCCGGTG
>CAZIIB010000814.1:0-2194 GCA_964539125.1 uncultured Thermoanaerobaculia bacterium
CTTGCCGTAGATGTCGGGCCGGCGGTCCGGGTCCTCGCCGTAGAGGGTGACCGAGTCGAAGGCGGTGGAGAGGCGCTTTGCAGGCTGTCCGTCCGCCAGGTAGTGGAAGCGCTCGTTGGTGCGCCTGGCCGGGCCCTCGCCGGCGAACATGCGGGTCGGGTCCTCCTGGGTGCGCTTGAACGGGAAGACCCCGGAGGTGTAGGGAAACTCGCCGGGCACGTTCTCCATGAGCCGCCAGTAGATCCGGTCGCCCCAGTCCCGGTAGCGGGGCCGTGCGACCTTGGGGATGCGGGTCTCCGAGAGCGTGGTGCGGTAGTTCTCGACCTCCACCCGCCGTCCGCGCACCGTGTAGGCGAACCGCTCTCCGCGGTAGCGCTCCTCCCACTCCGGCCAGGCGTGGACGAGCGCGAGGACCTTGGGGTCGAGGCGGTCGAGCTCCCGGTTGAACGACTCCATGAGGTCGGCGACGCCCGGGGCCGCGCCTTCGATCTCGCCGCCCTCGAATCGCCGCCAGGCGTCCGGGAGCTCGACCCCGGCGCCGCCGACCAGACGGATCGCCCGGCGCAGGGCATCGAGGTCCTCCGCCGCGTCGGCCTGCTCCCGGGCCCAGCTTCGGTACTCCCGGCAAGCCTCCGAGATCTCCGAGAGATAGCGCTCGCGCCCCGCGGGAATCACGTGCTGGCCGGTGTCGGTGACCCGCTCGGGTCCCGCGGGGTAGTGGCTCTCCCAGCCCAGGTCGAAGCGCTCGTCGAGGGCCGCGATCAGGTGGCCGTAGAGGGCGTTGACGCCGGAGTCGTTGAAGTGGGCGGCGCTGGTGCCGAAGACCGGCAGCTCCTCGGGCGAGGTGGAGAAGAGCTCCCGGTTGCGCTGCACCTGCTTGCGGACGTCGCGCAGGGCGTCCTCCGAGCCGCGCCGGGTGAACTTGTTGATCACCACGAAGTCGGCGTAGTCGAGCATCTCGATCTTCTCGAGCTGCGACGGGGCGCCGTACTCGGCGGTCATCACGTAGAGGGAGAGGTCCGCCAGGTCGGCGACGGCGCTGTCCCCCTGCCCGATGCCGGCGGTCTCGAGGAAGATCAGATCGAATCCGGCGCCCGAGACCAGGCGCAGGACCTCCCCGAGGTCCTCGCTCACCTCTCCCCGGTAGCCGCGCGTGGCGAGCGAGCGCAGGTAGACCCGGGGGCTTTTGAGGCTGTTGAAGCGGATCCTGTCGCCGAGCAGGGCGCCTCCCGTGCGCCGCTTGGTCGGATCGACGCAGACCACCGCCACCCGCCGCTCGGGAAAGTCGGTCACGAAGCGCCGCACCAGCTCGTCGGTGAGGCTCGACTTGCCGGCGCCCCCGGTCCCGGTCAGGCCGACGACCGGCGCCCGGCGGACGCCGACACCGGAGTGCGCCTCCTCGGCGAGCTCCCGCAAGGGAGCGGGGAGCCGGCCCGCGGCCTCCTCGCCGGCCAGCTCGGTGGCGGTGATCGCCCGGGCGAGGCCCAGGTGGTGGCCGTTGAGCTGCTCGGCCCGGATCTCGGTCGAGAGGGGGTCGTAGTCGCAGCCCTCGACCACTTCGTTGATCATCCCCTGGAGGCCCAGGCGGCGGCCGTCCTCTGGGGAGAAGATGTGGTCGATGCCGCGCTCGTGGAGCTGGTCGATCTCGCGCGGGACGATCACGCCGCCCCCGCCGCCGTAGATCTTGACGTGCCCGGCGCCCCGCTCGTCGAGCATCTCGCGCATGTAGGTGAAGAACTCCATGTGACCGCCCTGGTAGCTGGTCACGGCCACGCCCTGGGCGTCCTCCTGGATGGCGGCGTCGACGATCTCCTCGACCGAGCGGTTGTGACCCAGGTGGATGACCTCGGCGCCGGTCGCCTGGAGCACCCGGCGCATGATGTTGATCGACGCGTCGTGGCCGTCGAACAGGGCCGCCGAGGTCACGATGCGGACCGGGTGAGTGGGACGGTAGGGCTGGGGGGACTCGCTCATGTGAATCGCCGGGGTCGGGTCGGGGTGCGGACGAACGGGGATGGGCGACGAGAACGGCCGCGCCGACCGCGCCTATTCTAGCCGAGGCGAGAATAGGGGCGCCGCGCCGGACGTTATGGGGGCTGGGAGCCGGCGGCCCGCTGCCCGGCTCCTGCCGAAAACGATCGCGAGAGGAACGACCCGATGCCCCTGTACGAGTACCGCTGCCCCGAGTGCGGGC
>CAZIIB010000815.1:0-2190 GCA_964539125.1 uncultured Thermoanaerobaculia bacterium
GCCGAGAGAGCTACTCGGTGAAAGAGACCTTGGAGTAGGTGACCGGGGACGCCCCTTCGCCGGAGCGGGCGGGATCGTCGGCTCCGAGCTTCCGCGCATCCGCGTGCCTGCGATGACGAGCACCGACCGGCCATGACGGGTCCCGGACAGAGCGTGGTGGTCGTCGGAGGCGGCCTCGTGGGGCTGGCCACCGCCCGGGAGCTCCTCGCCCGGGGACGGCCGGTGACCGTGATCGAGGCGGAGGACGGCGTCGCCCGGCATCAGAGCGGCCACAACAGCGGGGTGATCCACTCCGGCCTCTACTACCGCCCCGGCTCCCTCAAGGCGCGGCTGTGCCGCGAAGGCGGAGACGCCCTCTACCGCTTCTGCGCCGAGCACGGCATCGCGTGCCGCCACACCGGAAAGCTGGTCCTGGCGACCGATCCCGAAGAGCTCTCGCGGCTCGGCGAGCTGGAGCGCAGGGGCCGGGCCAACGGCCTCGCGGGGCTCGCCCGCCTCGGCCCCGACGAGGTCCGGGAGCGCTTCCCGGCGGTGGCGCCGGGCACCGCGCTCTGGGTGCCCCAGACCGGCGTGGTGGACTTCCCCGCGGTGGCCCGGGTCCTCGCCCGCCAGGTGAGCGAGTGGGGGGGCGAGGTGCGGACCGGCGCGCCGCTCGTGGGGGCCGCCTTGCGCGACGGAGAGCTGGTCCTCGAGCTGGGCGGACGGGGAGGCGGGGCGCTGCGGGCGCGGTTGCTGGTCAACTGTGCCGGCCTGCAGTCCGACCGGGTGGCCCGCCTGGCGGGGGCCCGGCCGAAGCTCCGGATCGTGCCCTTCCGGGGGGAGTACCTGCAGCTCGTGGGCGAGCCCCGGGAGGGGGTCCCGGTTCCCGTCTACCCGGTGCCCGATCCGCGCTTCCCGTTCCTGGGAGTTCACCTCACTCCGACGGTGGACGGGCGGGTGGAGGTGGGCCCGAACGCCGTCCTGGCGTTCGCACGCCACGGCTACCGCCGCCGGGACGTCGTATGGCGGGACCTTTGGGAGACCCTGAGCTACCCCGGCCTCTGGAGCCTGGCGGCGCGCTACTGGCGCCACGGGCTGGGCGAGATGGTGCGCTCCATGAGCCGGAGCGCCTTTCTGCGCGCGGCCCGCCGCCTCCTGCCCGGCCTCGAGGAGGGGGATCTGGCGCCCGGCGGGAGCGGGGTGCGCGCCCAGGCCCTCGACCGCCGGGGCCACCTGCTCGACGACTTCCGGATCGTCCACGGGGAGCGGGCGATCCACGTGCTCAACGCGCCGTCGCCGGCGGCGACCGCGGCGCTGGCCATCGGTCGCGAGATCGCCGGCCTGGCGGAGAGGAGATTAGAGAGCCTGTGAAGAGATCTCCGGCCCTACTGAGGGCGCCCTCGAATCCCCCCCTCGCGGCGTTGCGCCTCCTCGACGTAGTCCTTGCTACGCCTGCGTCGGCGCGCCTTGCGAGGGGCACCCGGACGACGCCCTCGCGACGGGCGGAGATTTCCTCACAGGCTCTGGAGTGACGATGACGAACGAACACGCTTCCGCGGTCTCGAACCGCTGGGCCACCCGCTTGGTCTGCTCGGCGACCGGCGCCACCGCGCCCCTGGACGAGCCGGCCTTCCTGTCGCCGGCCGGCAAACCCTACCTGGTGGAGTACGACCTCGATCCCGAGCGCGGCAGGACCTGGGTCCGGTCCCTCGCCGGTCGGCCCTGGACCCTCTGGCGCTACCGGGAGCTCCTGCCGGTGGCCGACCCGGCGGCGGCGGTGGACCTGGGGGAGGGGGGCACGCCGATGGTGCCTCTGCGGCGCACCGCTCCGCCCGGGGTCACCGTCTGGGTGAAGGACGAGAGCGGCAACCCCACCGGCTCGTTCAAGGCCCGCGGGCTGTCGCTGGCGGTCCACCGGGCCCGAGAGCTGGGCGCCCCGGGCGTGGAGCTGCCGAGCGCGGGGAATGCCGCCCTGGCGCTCGCCGCCTACGCCGCGGCGGCCGGCTTGCCGGCACGCCTCGCGCTTCCCGCCGACACGCCGGAGGTGATCGCGGAACGGTGCCGCCTGCACGGGGCGGAGGTCCTGACCGGCGGGCGCACCCTGGTCGAGGCGGCGGAGCGCCTGGCCGCCGAAGATCGCGGGTTCTTCAACCTCTCGACGCTCAAGGAGCCCTACCGGGTGGAGGGCAAGAAGACCATGGGCCTCGAGGT
>CAZIIB010000816.1:0-2189 GCA_964539125.1 uncultured Thermoanaerobaculia bacterium
ATCATGAAGTTGCAGGCCGTGGGGTTGCGCGGGGCGCGTCATCTGATGCCGGGGGAATTATCCGGTGGTATGGCGCGGCGCGTTGCACTGGCCCGGGCCATTGCGCTTGATCCGATGATGATCATGTATGACGAGCCCTTTACGGGGCAGGACCCGATCTCCGTGGGTATTATCATGCAACTGATACGTAAACTTAACGATACCCTAGGACTGACGAGCATTATAGTGTCGCACGACGTACGAGAGGTTTCTGAAATTTCCGATTATATTTACATGATTTCGGGCGGCAAGGTGATTGAGCATGGCGCACCCAAAGAGCTTGGCCATTCCGCTTCAAAATGGGTGCAACAATTTTTAAACGGTCTGCCGGACGGCCCGGCACCCTTTCATTACCCGGCTCCGGATTATCTCGAAGATATCATGAGCGGGTGCTAGTGTTTTTATAAGGCCGGCATCAATCTCGGGATTTCGTAGGGTGCAACTGATAGTAAAGGCTATAATGGCATCTGTAACAGTTATAAACATGCATGGCATAATATGACTAACTTGTTTCAATTCCTGGGGCATGCCGGCCTCACTTTTTTTGAACGCCTGGGGCGCGGGAACATCTTTATCTTGCGTGTCATTGGCGGCATTCCCGGCCTTATTCCGCATTTTTCCCTGATTATCGCCCAGCTGTATTCTGTCGGTGTTTTATCCATGGTGATCATCGTGGTGTCAGGCCTGAATGTCGGCATGGTGCTGGGGTTGCAAATGTATAATACCCTGGTGGATTTCGGTGCCGAAACGACACTGGGACCGGTGGTGGCGTTATCGCTGGTGCGCGAACTCGGTCCAGTGGTGGCGGCCTTACTGTTCGCCGGGCGCGCGGGATCAGCGCTTACAGCAGAGATCGGGTTGATGAAGGCAACTGAACAACTGTCCGGTATGGAAATGATGGCGGTAGATCCCATCAAACGGATTGTGGCGCCACGCTTTGTGGCGGGCGTGTTATCGATGCCGTTACTGGCGGCCATTTTCAGCGCGGTCGGCATCCTTGGCGGATATTTTGTCGGTGTCGGATTGCTCGGCGTTGATGACGGCGCTTTCTGGTCACAGATGGAGGCCAAGGTGGATTTGCATGAGGATATATTTAACGGCGTAATCAAGAGTGTTGTATTTGGAATTGTCGTGTCATGGATTGCAGTGTTTGAAGGTTATGATGCCGTGCCAACGACAGAAGGTGTGAGCCGCGCCACGACGCATACAGTAGTTTATGGTTCGCTTGCGGTATTGGGTCTGGACTTTGTATTGACTGCACTGATGTTCGGGGATAATTGATATGATAAATATGAAAATGGTAGAGATCTCAGTGGGTGTTTTTATCGCCGCAGGGATTGCCGCATTATTCATGCTGGCTATGAAGGTGAGTAATCTCAGCTCCTTCACAACCCAGGACGGTTATGAGCTGACCGCGCGATTTGACAATATCGGAGGCCTGAAAGCCATGTCGCCGGTCAATGCCGGAGGCGTAAGGATCGGCCGGGTGACATCCATCGATTATGATCAGGGCACCTACGAGGCAATTGTCAAAATGCAGATAAGCTCGCAATATAATAAGTTGCCGAAGGATTCATCGGCGAGCATATTTACATCCGGATTGCTTGGGGAACAATATATAAGCCTGGAACCGGGCGGCGATACAAACTATCTTAAATCCGGCGATCAAATTAAACTGACTCAGTCGGCTATCGTCATGGAACAGGTAATCGGCCAGTTTTTGTTCAGCAAGGCCTCCGAGGGTACGCCACAGTGAGAGTAAACCAGGCATGGTTGTTCCTTGCCTTCTTGTTAATGCCGCTTATATCAAGAGCGGAAGTCATGACGCTTGATCAGGCTGTGGAGCGCGCATTACAGGCGGATCCCCGTATCGAGGAACGGCAACGCCTGGTCGACGCCGCACGGGCCTTATTACAGGAGGCTCTCGGCAGTGATGATCTTATCTTTGACGTTAATTCATTTGTGGGTCTTGTCACGCAGGTTGATGGCGGGTTCTATGCCGCAGATGGCGTCACGCCGCGCTCGGACAAATATGACTGGCACGGCCTGACCGGGTGGTCCAGTATCCAGTTCAGTATCATCAAGCCGTTATATACCTTCGGCAAGATAGAGAATTATGCAGAAGCCGCGAAGGGAAATATAGAAGTCAA
>CAZIIB010000817.1:0-2184 GCA_964539125.1 uncultured Thermoanaerobaculia bacterium
TGCGTTCTTCCTCTTCCTTAACCATGGACTGAGTGGGTTGAAGCGCCTCGACGGACTCTCCGATCTTGGCGAGGGAGTACTGTACAAGTTGGCAGCCCCAGACGCTGACGGGAAGAAGCTTTGGTCGATCGTCCAGGCTCCCCAGAGCGGCCCCTATGCGACGGGAATCGTTACTATCTACCTCCTCATGCAGTGGGCGCTGGTGGAACACCTGATCATAGCCGGGCGCTGGCCGTTTTTCCTTGGCGTGATCGCTGCATCGCTCGCGTCGAAGTTTGGGATGGTGCTCGCGGCCGCCGCACCCCAGCTCTTCAGACCTCAGAGTGATTTCGTCGCCTTTGCCGTCGAGGCTGGACGACCACACCGTCTAGCGCTGTTGACAATGTCCACGGCGATCCCGTCCGGACTCTTGATGGCCGCTGGCTCATCAGCCATGCTCCCGATTCAGGTGCTCACTGCTTGCGCTGTCGTGCTGGTCGCCTTGATCTCCGCAGTGCTTTCCCGCAAGATTATTCAGAGGTTCCTCGGCGCGATCAATGGAGACATCCTTGGGTTCACCTGGTGTCTTAGTGAGTTGGCCGTCCTCCTGACCGCGAGCGTAGCGCTTCGATCTGGGGGTTTGAGGTGATCCATCCACGAGCCGTTGAGCGTAACCATGCGTGCGTGCAGGCATTATCGTGGCCGCGCTTCGACGATGAGGTGCTCAGTAGAGCTGTCCAAGTCATGTCAGCGAGCGCTGCCAACCAGCGGAACGCCGCCGTTCGGCTAGAGCAGGACTTCGCGGCTCGGATGGGATCACGCTACGCGCTCGTCTGCGCCAACGGGACCTCCTCGATCCACGCGGCCCTTTTTGGACTCGGCCTTGAGCCTGGGAGCGAAGTGCTCGTGCCATCGCTGACGCAGTGGGCATCGGTCCTCCCGCTGTGCTGGCACGGACTGGTGCCGATCTTCTGTGATGTCGACCCGGAGACCCTCTGTCTCTCTATCGACGACGCAGCAAGCAAGATCTCGCCGAGCACGCGGGCTGTAGTTGTCGTCCATCTCTTCGGCCAAGTCGCTGACCTGGATGGGTTGCTATCGCTGGCTGAGAGACACGATCTAGCGCTCATTGAAGACGCCAGCCAGGCCATCGGAGCGACCTATCGAGGGCGCCCGGTTGGCACCGTTGGCAAGGTGGGCTGCTTCAGCTTCCAGTCCACCAAGAACCTCCCCGCCGGCGAAGGCGGTGTTATGATCACCGATGACTCAGACCTTTATGAGAGAGCACTCACCCTCGGGCACTATCGCTCGATCACGGGCATCAAGGGTTCACACTTCTCCCCGCTCGTACGCACCGGACTGGGGTTCAAGTCCCAGATCCACCCTGTGGCTGCAGAGCTTGCCTGCGAGATGCTATCGGGGTTCGATGCCTTCACCGCCCGGCTCCAGGAGAATGTCGAAATCATCTCGGCCCGCCTCGCCGCCGCGTCCTCTCTGCACCTCGGAAGAACAGTACCGGGCGCCCTTCGGACCTACTGGACACGGCTTCATTTCCACTTCGATCCGGCCCGGCTATCCGGATACCATCGAGACGACATACTACATGCTCTCCTTAACGCTGGGGTGTTAGTCTTCGAGAAGCCAACCCCCTACGGCGTAGGGCTCCACGCCGAGCCAGTCTTCCGCCAAGTCGAGCTGATGCCGCCGTCATGGGGCGCTCTCCGCGATAAGATCCGACGGTCGACCATGGAGCGGACGGGAGCGCTTTCGGTCACCGAAGGCATCCCCGATGCAGAACTCATCACCGTACCTGTTTTCCTCGGCGCAGATCTCGACTTCGTACGGCGCTATGCCGACTGGTTTGTCTCTGCATTGGAAGAATTGGAGTAGCGAGCGGTCATGAAACGAGGCGTTTCCGTCGTGATCCCGACCATAGCTCGAAAAGCGCTGCTCCTTCGCACGCTCCGTTCTCTTGAGAACCAGATCACAAGCGCTGCTTACGAGGTAATCGTGGCCGACAACGACCCCGAAGCCAGATCAAGGCAATGGGTAAAAGGCGAGGCCAACTCCTGCTCTTACGCACTCACCTATGTCCACGCTGCGGAGGTTCGCGGTCCCTCACATGCCCGTAATCAGGGGGCTCATCGCGCGAGGTACGGCTTTATTGGATTTCTCGACGACGACACGGTCGCCGACCCCAAGTGG
>CAZIIB010000818.1:0-2183 GCA_964539125.1 uncultured Thermoanaerobaculia bacterium
CTGCGTGGGGTATTGGGTATTGGCTGAATCGCTTGACCCAACAGAACGGGGACGGTGGTTGTCTACGCCTCTACCGGGTGCACCGTGTAACACGGATCTGGTCGATCCCCAGCTCACCAGCGACCGGGCAATTGTCGACAGGGGCGACTTCGACCCGCGAGAGAGACATGATGAATGCAGGGTCGTCGACGAGGTCGGTAGTACGGCACTCGTCTTCAGCGATGACCGTGCGGTACACACGGGGCGCCTGGGGCGTGATTGAGTCGGTTGGGGTCCGTTCGAGAAGGCGGTAGCAAGCCGTGACCGGTTGCTCGTCGTCGGGCCATGCCAAGCTCTTGAAGTGATGGAAGAACGGGCTTGGTGTCGTACTGAATTGTATGGCGCCCTGGCAGTCCAGAGGGGAGGGCTTGGACCAATGAAGCCGCGTACCAGCGAGACGCATCCGTTGCAGATCGCGGCCCTCGATACGAGGGTTGGTGGTCGTATTGGCATGACATTTTGCCCTGGAAAGCGCGATCCCTGGGCGATGACGGGCCCCTGGGACAGGAACCTCCGGGTGGACTTGCGCGCCATCGCCGATTGGGGCGCCAGTGCGCTGGTGACGCTGATGGAGGCGCACGAGCTTGAACATCTGGGCGTCCCTGATCTTGGCGACCAGACGCAGGCCGCAGGGCTGACATGGCTTCATCTCCCCATCCGCGACGTATCGATTCCTGGCCCAGCCTTCGAGACTGCCTGGCAGGCCGCGGGTGCAGCACTCCGCCAGAGACTCGGAGACGGCGAACGAATCGTTATTCACTGTCGCGGTGGCCTTGGCCGCACGGGCCTGGTGGCAACGCGGCTGCTTGTCGAATTGGGAGAGCCGCCCGCCGAGGCGTTGGCCAGAGTGCGCGCCGCACGCCCAGGTGCCGTGGAAACGCGGGAGCAGGAACAGTACGTGCTGCGGACAGTGCCTGAGCTGATTTCACACACTGAATGTTGATGGCGGGAGGTCTTGATCATAGTCAACCGGGACGCCGGTGCTCAGACCGCTCAAGTAATCCGCCCACCACTGCATCATACGCCGCCGGTCGTCCAGGTACTCAGCCCGGTGATAAGCGGCCCTGATCTTATTCCGTTCGACGTGCGCGAGCTGGCGCTCGATGATGTCGGGGGCGAAGCCCGACTCGTTCAGGATGGTGGATGCCGTGGCCCGCAGACCATGCACCGTTGCCCGGGAGTGGTAGCCCATGCGGTACAAGGCATAGAGCATCGTGTTTTCGCTCATCGGCCGTAGAGGGTTGCGCTCGCCCGGGAAGAGCAGGACGTTGCCCCTGGTGAGCGGGCGCAGCTCCTCCAGTACCTCCAGCGTTTGCTCGGCGACGGGCACCAGGTGGGCGGTCTGCATCTTCATTCGCTCCGCAGGAATTCGCCACAGGGCTGCGTCCGTGTCGAATTCGTGCCACCGGGCGCCGCGCAGCTCGTTGGTCCGAACGAAGGTCAGCAGCGCGAGGCGAAGGGCGCATCGGGTCACCGTGTGCCCGTCGTAGGCTTCAAGCTTCGCCAGGAATTCGGGTAGCTCCGCCCGGCCCAGCGCCGGACGGTGGGTTACCTTGCGGGACTTGATTGCTCCGCGCAGGTCCGCGGCGGGGTTATAGCTTGCGCGGCCCGTCTGAATGGCGTAGCGGAAGATTGCCCCGCACCTCTGAGAGAGCCGGCCGGCCACGTCCAGGGCGCCGCGCCGCTCGGCTACCCGTATCACTTCCAATAGCTCGGGCGCCGTGATCTCAGACACAGGACGGCTTCCGAGCGCCGGCAGGACGTTCGCTTCCAGCGATGCCAAGACCCGGGCGGCATGTCGGGGAACCCAGCGCCCCTTCTGGACTTCCAGCCATTCCCGAGCAAGAGCTTCAAAGCTGTCGGCACTGCGCTGTACGGTGGCTGTCTTCTCCGCTTTGCGTTGCAGGGAAGGGTCGGTGCCCTGACTCAGCAGCTTGCGGGCGGCGTCCCGGGCTTCCCGGGCCTCCTTGAGCGGCCCACGGGGATACGTCCCCAGGGACAGGCGCTCTTATTGGCCGATATTGGACGTCTTCGGAGGGAGGTAGTGGTGCCCTGGGCAGGATTCGAACCTGCGGCCTTCCCCTTAGGAGGGGGACGCTCTATCCTGCTGAGCTACCAGGGCGATACGTAACTGTCTGAAAGCA
>CAZIIB010000819.1:0-2175 GCA_964539125.1 uncultured Thermoanaerobaculia bacterium
TCCCACGGCGCGTTGGCCACGAAGTGATGCATCGACTGATGCCGCGCTGGCACGTCTGACATTCCGCACATCTCGCCGGGGATTTCTGGGCAATTTCCAGGGCGACGGGCATCGGGTTCTCAAGTTTTGTAGGCGCTTTCGGGCACTCCGAGAAGCTCGAGGACTTTCTGCTGGAGAGGGGCGAGCTCGGGTTCGAAGGAGCGGACGAGCTCGCCCGCGGCGAAGAGGTCGTGGCGCTCGAGCAGGCTGAAGAGGCGCAGGATCTGCTCGGCGGTGGGGCGCTGGCTGCGGCGCTCCTCGGGATAGAGGGGCAAGGAGGAGATCGCCTCGGCTTCCATGGCTCGGCGCAGCTCGCGCTCGAGGAGGGCTTGGACGAGCAGAGCGAGGAAGTAGACGAAGAAGAAGGCCTCGACGCGGCCGGAGTTCTTGAGCAGGACCGGGGCGATCTCGAAGACGGTCTTGGTCTGCTCGAAGCGCTTTTCGACCGCCGGCTGGCGCTTGTGGGCCTCGAGGACCTCGCGGGGCGAGAGGCTCGAGTCGTTGGTGAGCAGCGGATACATGCCGTCGCTCTTGCTGTCGTAGGCGATGCGCTCGGCGTCGAGCGAGGTGTCGAGGCGCCACCGGCGGGTGGTCTTCCGGCGGTACTGGGTGGTCGGGCCGGGCCGGCCGGGGCCGAGCTGGCGGTACTCGTGGCGGACCTCGGAGCGGATCTCCACGCGCAGGTAGCGAGCTACCTTCGAACGTTCGAGGATCTCGTCGACCCGCTCGCGGATGCGCACCTTGCTGCGCAGGCGGGGCCGCGGGCCGGCGAGCTGGTGGTCGAGGGCCTCGAGCTCCTGCTCGGCGCGGGCGATCTGCTCGCGGCGTCGCTGGCTCTGGTGCAGCCGGAGCAGGTTGCTGTAGACCCAGGTCACCGGCCAGGCCTCGCGCGAGGGCAGCGGGTCGCGGTAGGTCCACCAGCGATCTCGGGGGCCGTCCTCGCGGCGCGGGTGGGGCCGGTCCCAGACGAGCTCCCAGTCCGGCTCGTGGGTCTGGAGCCACTCGCGGAAGTGGGCGTCTTCGCGCCGTGAGCGGGGCAGCACGGTGACGAAGCGGCCGCCGTGGCCGTCGATGTGGCTCATGGCGTCGGCGCCGCAGAGCTTCGAGTCGGCGACGTAGAGGAAGTCGGCCCGCCCCGTGACTCGCCGCAGTGCGTCCCAGGTCGCCTCGTGGGTGCGCGAGTCGCTGGCGTTGCCGTCCTCGCAGCGGAACTGGGCCGGCACGGCGCCGTCGCGCGTCGTGGTGAGCACGAAGAGCAGTTGCTTGAGGTCCGGCCGGTGGTCCTTGGAGTAGCCGAAGGTGATCCACGGGGTGCGTCGGCCCCGCATCGGGCGCCCTGAGTTCCGGTACTGACCGCAGAAGTGAATGGTCGTCGAGTCGTTGTGGAGCTCGTCGAAGCAGAGGTCGAAGGCCTCGCCGGCCGCGACGACCACCGCGGTCAGCAGGCTCCCCCGGTCGGCGTCGAAGAGGCGATCGAGGGCCCGGCCGAGGGCGTCGTCGCTCAGATGGGTCACCCGCTGTGGCGCCAAGCCGAAGGCTGCGGGCGCGTAGGTGGCCACCGTCTCGTGCTGGCGATAGATCGCCTCGCGCTCGACCAGGATCGAGCGCAGGAGGACTCCCAGGCCCTGGGCGTAAGGCACCTTCGTGCGCCGGTCCGGAGTCGGCACGAAGCGCTCGAGGTGCTCGTCGAGCCGCAGGCGCCCGAGGAAGTGGTTGATCACCGGCAGGGGTCCCAGCCTCTGGGACACCAGAGACAGCTCGCTCGGTCTCAGGCGCAGCCCTTGACGGGATCTCATTCTGGCGATTATAGTATCGCCAGATCATGGGAACGTCAAGACAAATCTCGCCCTCCGAGCTCGCCCGCCTGGAGCGGGAGCTGCGCCGGCGCACCCGGACGATCCGAGAGGCTCTCGAGGCCCTGGCCTTCGTCTGCTCGGGAACTTTGACGACCCGCACCAAGGTCTGCGGTCAGAAGGGGTGCCGCTGCGCCGTGGACCCCGACGCCCGCCACGGCCCCTACCACGAATGGACGCGCAGGGTCGAAGGTCGATACCGCCACAGTGTCGTCTCGCCCAAACAGGCCGAGCTCCTCGAACGGGGCATCGCCAACCACCGCGAGATCCAGCATCTCCTGCG
>CAZIIB010000820.1:0-2171 GCA_964539125.1 uncultured Thermoanaerobaculia bacterium
TCAGCGAGGCACGCCGTCTTCGTCGTAGTCGAGGATCTCGTCCTCCGACCTCGAATCGAGGACGGGCAGGCTGGCAGAGTGGCGGGCGATCTCGTCGAGCTCCTCGGCGAGACCCCGGCGGTGCACCTCGTCGCGGTCCAGGCGATCTCCGGCGCGGAAATCCTCGATCTCGGCGCCGACCTCCTCCTGCTGCTCCAGAAGGCGCTCGAACTCCGCGTCCTCCGCCGCGAGCGAGGAAAGGTACTTGGCCGCGAGCTCACCGACCGACAGGCCCTGTCGAGCGGCCTGGGCCTGCATCAGCCTATAGACCGCATCTGGCACGGAGACGGTCAACTTGCGCATCGCTTCATCCTAGCGGAAGCCCCAACCACCACCTGACGCCGAAGGGCCGGGGCAGCGGGCTCCCGCTTCCGCGGGGCGTCACGGACCGCACGCGCTGCAGCGTCCCGGAGGCCGAGCCCGCCGAAGTGCGGGCCGTGCCGAGGCGAGCGCCTTGCGTCCCGGAGCTCTGCCAGCGCTCGCCGTCCCCCGGAGCGGGAGCCCGCCGTTTCGGCCCCACTCCGCCCCTCCAACGACCTCACCCGCCATCCAGACGGCGAAGGCAACCCAACACCCGAAGCCGCGTACCATGGAACCAGAAGGAGGTCCCATGCAAACGCTACGAATCGCCGTCCTCTCGGTCTTCCTGGCCGTGCCCCTGGCCGCCGGCCAGCCGCCCGCTCCGGCTCCCGTTCCACCGTCGACTCAGCCCGCGGCCGCCCCACCGCCCGCGACCGTTCCCGACCAGCTCGCCCGCCTCAACCAGACCCTCGAGCACATCGCCCAGCTTCTCGAGCGCCAGAACGACGGCCAGAAGCTCGACCTCCTGCTCCGCCGGGTCGAGGTCGGGAGCCGGCGGGTGTCGAGCCTCGAGCAGCAGCTCGACAAGGCCCAGAGCGACAAGCGCAGCATGGAAGACACCAGCTACCGGATGCGCTCTCAGCTCGCCGCCATGAAGACCCGGGTCGAAGGGCTTTCCCCCGACGAGCAGGCGGCCAACCAGAGCACCTTCGAGGCCGGGATGAAGAACATGGAGGACGAGGCCAAGCTAGCGGACCTCCGCGTCCAACAGGCCACCCAGCGGGTCCTCGACCTCCAGGGCGAGCTCGACGGCCAGAAGCAAGACCTCCAGGCCCTCCAGAACCTCCTCGACCGCAAGCTCCAGGGCCAGTGAGGCTGCAAGCGCAGCGACTGGGGCGAGCCGGGCCGGTTCCCCGGGCAGGTTAGGAAACCGGCCCCGGCTTGCCCGGTGACGAGCCGGGCCGGTCCCCCCGGTTAGGCGAGGAGACCGGCGACGGCCCGCCGGGGTGTTCACATGAGCTGCTCGCGCACGTACGCCGCCTCGTCGAGCAGCCCTTGCGCCGCCTCCGGGCTCAGGATCCCGGCCTGGACCAGCGCCTCCACCTGGTGGATGAACGCCCCCAGGGTGCCCGCCGCGGCGTTCGGGTTGCCGTGCTCGAGCTGGGAGATGGCCGCCTCGAGCTTCATCACCAGGCTGTTGCCGAGGCCGGGGTCGAGCGTCGCTCCGTCCACCAGCGCCTCCACGTCGTCCTCCAGCAGCTCGAGCTGGTCGGCGAGCGGCCGGTAGGCCAGGAAGACCGCCGTCGTCCGCGCCGGCACGGTGAAGGTGCCGGTGGCCGCGTCCCAGGCGCTCAGACGGACCACCGGATCGGTCGAGGCCGCCTGCACCGGGTGGAGCTTCATCGTGGTGCCGGCCAGCCCCGGCACGGCGAACGCCTCCGCCGTCGTCCGGGCGTTGAACAGCACCTCGATCCGCTCCACGTGCCGGTCGATCGTCCCCGCCGGATCGGAGAGGTCCATCACCACGAGCCCGGGCACCTGGCCGGGGCCCGTGTTGCGGAAGGCGAGATGGTCCTCGACCGCGGCGTCAGTCCGGAGACGGAAGAGGGGCGAGCTCTTGCGGATCTCCAGCACCTCCCGGAAGTGATCGAACGCCCGCTCCCGGTCCGCCTTGGCCGGCGCCAGGGCCGGGTCGGCCAGCAGCGGCTGCTGGATCGGCCAGCTCGACATGTTCTTGTCCGCCACGGGCAGGCCGTGGCCCCAGTCGCTCGTCTCGAGGCTCCAGTCGATCTGGTTGAACCAGTCGCCCGAGTTGTAGCTGTCCCGGTCCA
>CAZIIB010000821.1:0-2166 GCA_964539125.1 uncultured Thermoanaerobaculia bacterium
CCGGACGAGGTCGTGGCCATCGGCGCCGCGATCCAGGGCGGCGTGCTCGCCGGTGACGTGCAGGACGTCCTGCTGCTGGACGTCACGCCCCTGTCGCTCGGCATCGAGACTCTGGGCGGGGTGTTCACCAAGCTGATCGAGCGCAACACGACCATTCCGACCCGGAAGAGCGAGATCTTCTCCACCGCCGCGGACAACCAGACCTCGGTCGAGGTCCACGTCCTCCAAGGTGAGCGCGAGATGGCCAAGGACAACCGCACCCTCGGGCGCTTCCACCTGGTGGGCATCCCGGCGGCGCCCCGCGGCATGCCGCAGATCGAGGTCACGTTCGACATCGACGCCAACGGCATCGTCCACGTCTCGGCCAAGGACCTGGGCACCGGCAAGGAGCAGAAGATCACCATCACAGCCTCCTCCGGCCTCGACGAGAGCGACATCGAGCGCATGGTCCAGGACGCCGAGTCCCACAGCGCCGAGGACAAGGAGCGGCGCCAGCGGGTCGAGGCGCGCAACCACCTCGACAGCCTGGTCTACTCGACCGAGAAGACCTTCGAGGAGCACAAGGAGAAGCTCACGCCCGACGCCATCGGAGAGCTCGAGGGCGCGCTGTCGGAGGCCAAGAAGGCGCTCGAGAGCGAGGACCTCGACACGCTCAAGCAGGCCACCGAGCGGCTGACCAAGGCGTCGCACCAGCTCGCCGAGGTCATGTACAAGCAGGAAGGCGGCCCCCAGCAAGCGGCCCCCGGCGCCGAAGCCGGGGCGTCCGGCCAGGCCGCCGGCGCCGGCGAGGAGGAAGTCATCGACGCCGAGTACGTGGACGTGGACGAGAACAAGAGCTGAGGTCGGAGCCATGGCCACCGTGCGCAGGAGTTACCTCGAGGAGCTGGCCCGCATCCGGGAACGCGTCAACTCGCTGTTCGAAGAGGTTCTCCTGCGCTCGGGGCTCCCCGGCGGCGAGACCGGTCCGCCGGGGACCTGGGCCCCGGCGCTCGACGTGATCGAGACCGATGACGCGTTCATCGTCCACGCCGAGCTGCCGGGCGTCGAGCGGTCCGACGTCGACCTTTCCGTCCACGGGCGGCGGCTGGAGATCTCCGGCCGTCGCCGTCCGCTGCCCGCGGACCGCAACTTCTTCCAGATGGAGCGCAGCTACGGGCCCTTCCAACGGATCCTCGAGCTGCCGTCGGCGATCGCCGACGACCAGGTGTCCGCCGCCTTCGAGGACGGCGTGCTGACCGTCACGCTGCCCAAGGGAGCGGCCGGCCGGACGGTGCCGATCGAGAGCGAAGGAGGTTGACCATGGCGCGTCGCAAGCGCGAGCAGGAACAGAAGTACGTGATGATCAGCGCGGTCGCCGAGCGCTTCGCGATCCACCCGCAGACGCTGCGCCTCTACGAGCGCGAGGGTCTTCTGAACCCGGCCCGGAGCGCCGGCAACACCCGCCTCTACGACGAGGCGACCCTCGAGCGGCTGGAGACGATCCTCACCTTGACGCGCGACCTGGGGGTCAACCTCGCCGGGGTCGAGGTGATCCTCAATCTCCAGGAGCAGATGGACCAGATGCAGGCCGAGGTCGACCGCCTCCTCGATTTCGTCAAGAAGCAGGTCCTCGACCAGCGCGCCGGCGTCGACCGGCGCCACGCCCTGGTCCCCGTGACCTCCGGCCCTCCGGCGCGCAGGCGCCGGTAGCGTCCCCCGTAGACCGAGCCCCGCGGGATCGGGCGTGCTAGCATTTCGCCATGCCCGAGCCGGAGCGGACCGAAGAGCCCTGCCCGGAGTGCGAGGGCCGGGGCTGGGTGCTCGCGCCGGACGGAGGGGCGGGGACCGCGCGGCCCTGTGATTGCCGCCGCCGGCGCCTCGGCGCGCGTCTCCTCGCGGCCACGGGCATCCCCGACCGCTACGCCGGCTGTACCCTGAAATCCTTCAAGACCTCGGCGCCGGAGCCCCCCGTTCGCGATCAGCTCGTCCGGGCCCGTACCCTCGCCGAGCGCTACGTCGACGAGTTCCTCGACCCCGACGGGCGGTTCATCGAGTCCGGCCTGCTCTTCGTCGGACCTCCCGGGGCGGGCAAGACCCATCTCGCCGTAGCGGTCCTCCTGGAGCTGGTTCGCCGGTACCACATCCACGGCCGGTTCGTTGACTTCACCTCCCTGGTCCACCAGATCC
>CAZIIB010000822.1:0-1061 GCA_964539125.1 uncultured Thermoanaerobaculia bacterium
CCGCCCCGGTGGCCGCCCTCCGGGACGCCGGCGGGACGCGATATGATCCTCGAAGAGAGGTTACGCTATACGATGATGATCGAAAGCTCGCTGCCGCCCACCACCGAGCGGAGCTTCAAGGAACGACTCGACGGCTACTACGACTGGCCGTGCGGGTACCTCTTCAAGTTCATCGCGCCCCGCCAGAAGCTCGACGCGGTGGTCGCCCTGTTCGACGATCAGGCCCCGATCCGCACCCGCGACTCGCGCAAGGGCAACTACGTGAGCGTGACCGCCGAGCTCGAGATGCCGGACAGCGAGTCGGTCATCGAGCTCTACCGCCGCGCCGCCGAAATCGAGGGAGTCCTGCCGCTCTGAGCTTGTGAAGAGCGGCGCTGCCACCTCCTAGCCGGTCTCGGCGGGGGCGAAGAAGACCAGCACCTCGAGATCCTCCTCGATGGAGTGGAACCGGTGCTCGACACCGGCCGCCACGAAGACCACCGACCCCGGCCCCACCGGTCGGTCCTCCCCCGCCACCGAGAGGGTCGCCCGCCCCCGGACCACCTGGTAGACCTCGTCCTCGGCGTGGGGCGTCTGGGGATCCTCGCCACCGGCCGCCAGGCCGTAGAGGCCCATGGACAGCGCCGGCACGCGCAGAAACTCGTAGTAACGGCGGCCCGAGGCCCGGCGCGCACGGGCCAGCTCCTCGAGCTCGAAGGCCTTGGTCACGGGGCCGTTTCCGGTGGGGGTCATGGTCGATTCTCCTCCTGACTCTCGGTCTCAGTACCGGCGGCGGAGCTTGATCGTCCGGGGCTCGACCGTGGCGCTGAACAGCTCCTTGAGCCGGTCGCGGAACGGGCTCGCCGGCGCCCGCTCGCCGTTGATCTCCTCCACCTCGACCGCCCGGCGCGGGGCGAAGTCCCGGGTGAGGGCGACCTTCAAGAACTCCAGGTACTCGCCCAGACGCGGATCCTCGGGGGCCACGCGGATCTCCAGGCTCCGGCCTCGCCGGGTGGAGACCACCACCAGCCGGTCACCCTGGAAGACCAATTCGGCGTCTACTCGGGCACGGCGCACCGCCC
>CAZIIB010000822.1:1071-2164 GCA_964539125.1 uncultured Thermoanaerobaculia bacterium
CGGCGGGTCGAGACCACCACCAGCCGCTCGCCTTGAAAGACCGTGTGGTTGCCGGGGCGCCGCTCGGGCAGCGCGGACTTGAGCGCCGGCAGGTCGACGCCGGCGAGGGAGGCCGGGTCGGCGGCGTCGACCCACCAGACGGCATCGTCCTCGAGAAGGCCGTCACGCAGGCGGCGGAAGGCGGCGTGGGAGGCGAACTGGAGGCCCGGCACCCCGAGGAAGAACTGGCCGGCCAGGACCTCGCCCGAGAGCTCCATGAGGCGGAGCGCCCGGAACAGGCGCCCCCACTGGAGGGCCGGGGCCTCTCGGGCCAGGAGCTCCCGGAAGACCACACCGTAGCGCTCCAGGACCAGGCGGGCGCGCTCCTTGGTGAGCTCCTCGCGCTCCAGGGCGTCGAGGAGCGCGGCCGGCTCTCCTTCCTCGCCGTTCGGGCCGGAAGCCGGAACGCCGAAGGGCGGCGGCAGCGGGTACCACCGGCCAGCGAAGGTGCGGCCGCTCTGCCAGCGGTCGAAGCCGCTCCGGCGGCGGCCGGCGCGGCGACTCGCGGCGGCCGAGGGCGCCCCCACGAGCTCGGCCGTGGCTTGCGGTAGCCGGAACTTCCGGAGGACCCCCTTGCGCACCGCCTCGAAGGAGTCGTTCGACACCCGTCCCTCCCAGGCGAGCTGCCAGAGCCGGGTGGTGAGCTCGCCGGTGCCGATTCCCGAGTGCTCGGCGAGCTCGCCCAGGGTGTAGCGCCCGCGGCGGTCCGGGAAGAGCGTCTTCGCTTCCCGGCCGTCGGCGCCCGATCCGGCGGCCGCTGCCGCGTCCTCCGGGTCCGCCATGAGCTCCCGGTCGGCCGGGAAGGCGAAGGCGATTCGCTCCTTCCCCGCCCCCACCCAGGCGAGCTCGGACTCGCGCATCAAGGTGTCGAGCCAGGCCGTGTGGTAGGGCGCCAGGCGGGCCGGCAGCACCTCGGTCTCCCACAGGCGGGCCGGCAGCGGCAGTGCGAAGAGGGTCTCGAGGCGGTCCTGGAGGTCCTCGATCGAGCCGCCCGGTGCCGCCACCCCCTGGTGGCCGGCGAGGAAGAGCGGCAGGCGATCGAGAGGCAATGCTT
>CAZIIB010000823.1:0-2160 GCA_964539125.1 uncultured Thermoanaerobaculia bacterium
CGCGCCAGTGGATCGGCGATGCATTGGCCTCGAGACGCTCGACGGTGGCGACGTGCTCGTGGTGGGCCGCCAGGTCTTCGCGGGTTGCTCGCGGCGGACCAACGCCGCCGGACTCGAGCAGCTGCGGGATCACCTGGGACCCCACGGCTATACGGTCCGAGGAGTCCCGGTCCGGGGCTGCCTGCACCTCAAGTCGGCGGTGACGCGGGTCGGCCCGGAGCTCCTGGTCGTCCACCGGCCCTGGCTGGAGCCCGGCCTCGACGCCGGGGCCTTCGCCGGTTTCGAGCTCCTGGACGTCGACCCCGACGAGCCCTTCGCGGCCAACGCCCTCCGGGTCGGTGACGTGGTGGTGCTGCCGGACGCCTTCCCCAAGACCCGCGGGCGTCTCGAAGCCCACGGCCTCGAGGTGGCGCCCGTCGCGGTCTCGGAGATCGCCAAGGCCGAAGGCGGCGTCACCTGCTGCAGCCTTCTGCTGAGGGGAGGGGAGCGATGACGGGGGGTCGCGCCGTCCTTCAGCGACCGGCGCAGCGGTCGTAGAGCTCGAGGAGGGCGAGGCGGAGGTTGCCCCGGTGGCGGGCGTGGAGCTCGCGCGCCGTGGGGAGGCCTTGCGTCGGCTCTGTCGCGAGCTCCGCCATGAGCGTCGCCAGGAGCTCGGGGCTCGTGCCGCACTCGGCGAGGGTCGGCAGCGGGCCGGGCCGATGGGTCGTCACCAGGAGACCGCCGGCCCCGCGGCTCGCCCGCAGCAGCCGCCGCCAGCCGCGATGGGCCAGACGTTCCTCGCCGTCGATCAGCAGGAACGTGGCCGCGCCGCCGGCCTCCGCCGTCCGGGGTCCCGGCGCCGACCATCTCACCCGCCACCCCCGCCGTTCGAGCCGCGGCGCGAGGGCCTCGAGGAGCGCCGTCTTGCCGGAGCCCTCCGACCCCACGATCGCCGCCCTCCGGCCGAGAGCCTCCAGCCGGTCGAGGAGGCGGTCGAGGTCGGCCGGCCCGACCGGCTCACCGGTGGCCGGGTCCCGGTAGGCGAGCCGGTCGAGGCGCTCGGCGGCGAACGGGTTCCGCCTTGCCGGGAGGGCGCTCACTTCGGCTCCTTCTCGGCCAGCTCCGGGTAGAGGAGCACCTCCTTGCCGGTCGGTGAGACCACCAGGTCCGCCCGCCCCGCCCGGCTCCCCGGCTCGATCACCGCCTCCACCGTCCAGACCAGGGAGATCAGCTTGCCGGAGAAGCTGTACGGCCCGTTCGGCAGGCGGAAGCGGAAGCTCCGCCGGTCCGAGAGGCCCGGCGCCTCGAGAACCTGCGAAGCGACGACCTCGGTGTCCCGGTCGCCCCGGCCCCGGGTGTACCAGGCGAGCCGCACCTCGGCCTCTTCCGGTGGAGCGCCCGAGGCCTCGGCGCCGAGGTCCCAGGAGACGGACCCCGCCACCTCCTCGTCCGGCCGGTAGGCGTCGCGCCCTCCTTCGAGCTCGACGCGGATCGGCCCCGGCCCGCCGTCGCTTCCGCGCTCGATCTCGCTCATGACCAGATCCCCTCGCCCACGGGCGCGCTCCAGGCCGCTCCGGCGGCGGGCGGCGCCACGACGACCTTCAGATCCTCGGAGACGTCGGGCCAGGAGCGGATGTCGCCCCGCACCTTCAGGGTCCAGACGATCCGGTTGTCGGGCGCGTCGAACGAGTGCATGGTGTCGGCCGGCACCTCGATCCGGACCGAGCCGGTGGCGATGTCGACCGACGAGGTCACCTCCGCCACCTCGAGGGTCCGGAAGACCTCCCGGGCCGTGCTCCGGTCGGTGCCGCGGGTGTAGTCCGCCTCCTCCTGCCCTTCGAGGGTGATGGTGAGGCGCCGGATGCGCCCGGCCTTGCCCGAGAAGCGCCAGGCGAGCTCGGACGCCTCGCCCAGGGTGAGCCGCCCCGGCGTGAGGGTGAGCCGGGGCCGCGGGTTGAAGAGCGCCAGGAACTGATACGGCACGGAGACGATGAGGAGCAGGCCCACCAGGACGAAGGGCACCAGGAAGACGGTCAGGCAGCCGTCCGGGGCGCCGGCCTGCCAGCTCTTCCAGACCTGGTAGAGGAAGACGCTGACGATGCCGTTCCAGAAGAGGGCGATGAAGGTGATGCCGACGAGCTTGCCCACCGGTCCGGCCGCCGGCTCGAGCACCAGGGGCTC
>CAZIIB010000824.1:0-2159 GCA_964539125.1 uncultured Thermoanaerobaculia bacterium
CGATCCCTCTCCCACCCTCGCGGGGGGAGAGGGACGCCACCACCCGAACTCAGCACAGTCGGAGGCTCGGCTCGTTCGTCACGGTTGCACTCGATCAGAAGTCCAGTGAAGCTTCGCCTCAAATCGACGAGTCATCTCGAGAGCTTCAGGCTTCGGGAGGCGCTGCTGCCCCATCCACGTCTCGGCTCTGCTGGAAAACTCGACCCACCTGGCACGAAGTGAGCCTTTGTAGATGTCTAGTTGCGGTGTTCTAGCTTCTGGGCCAGGCGCTCGAGGAGGCGCTCGCCGTCGCTCCGGCTCTTCCTCCGCCAGTAGAGAGGCAGCCCGACCAGGAGCGCGGCCAGCAGGCCGAGCGCCAGGACCGCTCGGGGACTCGCCCAGCCCGCTCCCGGCGCGGCGAGCACCGCCGTCGAGTAGCAGACCACCGCCGTCGCCGGGGCCATCCCCACCAGCGTCGCCACCGCGAAGGGCACGAAGCGCGCCCCGGTCAGGCCGCAGGCGTAGTTGAGGACGTTGAACGGCAGCACCGGAAGCAGGCGGAGCAGGAGCACGGCGACCCCGCCGTGACGCTCGAGCACGTCGTCCACCGCCCGCCAGCGCTCGAGGTGGCCGAAGCGCCGGACCACCGGCCGGCGCCCGAGACCGCGCGCGACGGCGAAGGCCCCCGACGCGCCCAGGGTGGCACCGGAGAGGGCGACGGCGAAGCCCCACCAAGGCCCGAAGAGCACCACGGCGGCGACGGTGAACGCCACCCCGGGCAGAGCGAGCACCGTGCCCGCCGCGTAGACCGCCGCGAAGGCGGGCGGGCCCCAGGGGCCGAGAGGCGCGAACCAGCTCCGCAGGAGCTCGCCGGAGGCCAGGTCGTGGGCCGCGGCGAAGCGGAACGCGGCCAGGATCGCGAGGGCCAGGGCGAGCGCCCCGACGGGCCGGAGGAACGCTCCCCACCGACGGGGCGGCCGCCCGGAGCGCCCGGAGGCGGCGCCGTCGGGTGTCACCCCGCCACGTCCTCGCCGCCGTCGACGTTGATCACGTTGCCGGTCAGCCACTCGGTGCCCGGCGCGGAGAGGGCCACCAGGCAGCGGGCCACGTCCCCGGGGGTGGTGAGGCGGCCCGACGGATTGCGCGCCGCGGCGCTGTCGATGATCGCTTCGTTGCCCGGGATCTTGCGCAGCGCCGGCGTGTCGGTGACCCCGGCCTTGATGGCGTTGGCGGCGATCCCCTCGGAGGCGAGCTCCACCGCGAGCTGTCGGATGTGGGACTCGAGGGCCGCCTTGGCGGCGGACACGGCTCCGTAGGCCTTCCAGACCACGTGATCGCCGGCGGAGGTCATGGCGTAGATCTTCGATCCCGGGGCGAACAGGCCGGCGCGGTGGACCGCCTGCGCCCAGTAGACGAGGGAGTGGGCCATGACGTCCAGGGTCATGTCCATCTGGGCGCGGTTCAAGGCGTTGCTCTCGTCGTCGGCGAAAAACGGCTTGAGGGTGCCGAAGGCGAGAGAGTGGAGCAGCACCCCCACCGGCGCTCCGGCCGCATGCGCGACCATGGACTCGACGACCTCGGCTCGCTTGTCGGGGTCGGCGGCGTTGACGTTGAAGAAGTGGGCCTCGCGCCCGCAGGCCTCGATGGCCTCGATGATCTCGGCCACGTGCGCCAACCCCGAGCGCCGGTCCAGATGCACCCCGAAGACGTCATACCCGGCCGCGGCAAAGGCCCGGCAAGAGGCCTCCCCGAAGCCGGAAGAGGCCCCCAAGACAAGGATCCATCGTCGATCGTCAGAGCTCAAGCTCTTCCTCCTCCCAGAAGCAATGGCCAATCAAGAGCCAGCATTCTACCGAGACCAGAGCTTCAACCGCCGACCCCGCTCTTACCCCCTCTCCCACACCCGAGCCGGAGGGGCCAAGCCGTCCATCAGCCGGTAGAACGCAGGGGCCGGGAGCTGGCAAGCGTTCGCCGGCGCAGTCAGCCGCCGAACCCTTGCCACTCACGGCCCCGTAGCTACCCACCGCCGCCGAACCCTCCAACCAGCACCAACCCCCCTCAAGCAAAGATCCGCGGCGCCTCCGCCGGCCCCTCCCCGCCACCCCCACCAACCACCTCCCCCCCCACCGTCCGAAACCGCCCCCGCCCCAGATTCAAGAGACACCGATTCCGCCCCCGCC
>CAZIIB010000825.1:0-2149 GCA_964539125.1 uncultured Thermoanaerobaculia bacterium
CCTCGACATCACCCAGCCGGACGAGCTCGTGAAGACCACCATCGGGCCGACGGCCCCCGGCTCCGAGAGAGAGGACGTGACCGTTCCCGTGGACCAGGGCGTAGTGCCTGACTGCGCGAACCTCAAGGGCGACGGCAAGCTGGGGTGCGACGAGGATCTGAAGTACCCGGCGACGCTGTGGGAGTTCAGCGACCAGGTCTGGGACGCTTCGGGCAAGTATGTTCCCCTCGACGAGGACGGGAACGGCTTCGCCGACCTGGGCGAGACCTGGTCGAAGCCCGACATCGGCCGCATTCGGGTGGTGGAGAACGGCGAGGTGGTGAACAAGTACGTGGCGATCTTCGGCGGCGGCCTGGATAAAGAGGCGCCGGGCAGCCGGGGCAACTTCCTCTACATCCTGGACATCGAAACCGGCCAGCCGATCTACAAGCGTCCGGTTCTGGGCTCCGTCCCCTCCGACCCGGCGGCGGTCGACACCAACCAGGACGGGTACATCAACCGGGTCTACTTCGGCACCACCGCGGGCGCCATGTACCGTCTCGACCTCGAGGACGACTCGAAGAGCGGCAACGACCGGTATCCGACGCTCACCACCGATCCCCTGCGGGGCGGTAGTGCCTTGGGGATCAACGGCATTACCTACGACGTCACGCGTATCGAGAAGACCGACGCCGGCGGCAACCCCGTCTGGGAGCCGAAGGAGATCTTCAGCACCTGCGATCCGTCGGACGCCACGCTCTGCCGCCCGATCTACTACCCGCCCACCGTGCTGTTCGTGGCCAAGCTCGGCCGCTACGCCCTTGGCCTCGGCACCGGCGACCGCTCCGACCTGACCTCGGGGAAGCTCGCCGGCCGCTTCTACCTGTTCGTCGACGATTCCGACCTCGCGGGGGTCAAAGACAGCCTCCCCCTGGACGAATCCAACCTCCACGCGGTGGCACTGACCGACGCGGCGAATACCGACCTGCTGACCACCGGATCGCCGGGCCACCGGGGCTGGTATCTCGTCTTGAACTCGAAGGAGCGGCTGATCAGCAACCCCTTCGGCCTGACCGGGGTCACCTTTTTCGCCACCTTCGTCCCCGACGACCCAAAACCGACCTGCACCGTGACCGAGACCCACTGCGATAACCCCATGTGCTCGCTGGGGGGCCAGAGCTACGTCTACGTGGTCGAGACCACCACCGCAAATCCCCTGCTCTACGATGCCACCGACCAGCTCACCCGGACCCACGAGGTGCACGGCTTCGTCACCGAGCCGTTCACCGAGCAAGGGCTCACCAAGAACTCCACGTCGGGGAGTGGGACCGGCACCGGGACCGACGACTCGGCGGACAAGCTGACACCGCGGGAAATCAACATCATGAACAACCTCAAGAGCCTCTTCCCGGAGAACTGCAAGTTCGGCAACCACCGGATCGACATCAAGCTGATCGCCGCCGACACCCACGTCGAGCGGATCGCGCCGGTGCCGATCTGCATCATCGAGAAGAACTGGAAGGAGGTCGCCCAGTGAGCCGGCGGCTGCGCTGGGGGCTCGCAGGGCTCGCCGCCGCGGCGGTGGCCGGAGCCCTGCTCTACCCGGCGGCCGCCGACTGGCTGGTCACCCGCGACGGCAACCGGATCGAGACCGCCGGGCCGTGGCGGGTCGAGGGCCGGCTGGTGGTGTTCAAGAAGCCGGACGGGAGCCTGGTCTCTCTCCGGCTCTCGGACGTCGACCTCGAGGGAAGCCGGAACCTCACCCGGGAGATGGACGAGCGGGCCAAGAAGGCGGCGGAGGCCGTACGGCCGGCGGCGGTCCAGAAGAAGCGACCCTCCGTCGCCCGGATCACCGACGACGACGTGGCGCACGTGCCTCCCGGGGACGACGGATCGAACGGCGCCGCCGACAAGCCGGCGAGCCAGGAGAAGAAGGACAAGCCCGAGGCGCTGCAGGTCGCGACGTGGCGCGAGGTGGGCGGCCCCGGGAGCGACGGCCTGGAGTTCGTGGGAAGAGTGCGCAACGTCTCCGACAGGACCGCTCTCAGCATCACCGTCGACGTGGTCCTCTCCGACCAGGAGGGCAAGGAGCTCGGGCACGGCGCGGCGACGGTGAGCTCCACCGCCCTGCCTGCGGGCCAGAGCGCGAGCTTCCACGCCTCGTTCCCCG
>CAZIIB010000826.1:0-2140 GCA_964539125.1 uncultured Thermoanaerobaculia bacterium
GCCGACGACCACTTCTTCGAGCTCGGTGGGCACTCGCTCCTGGCGGTCCGTGTGGCCGCGCGGGTGCGCCGCGCCCTGGGTGTGGAGCTCCCGGTGCGGACGCTCTTCGAGGCTCCGGTTCTCAGCGCTCTCGCCGACCGCATCGAGGAGCTCGTCCGCCGGGCCCGCGAGGGGGCGGACGGAGATGCGGACCCGCCGGCGCCGCCCCTCGAACCGGCCGAGCGGGAGGAGCCCTGCGTCGCCCCGGTCTCGTTCGCCCAGCAGCGCCTCTGGCTCCTCGATCGGCTGGAGCCCGGCTCCGCGGCGTATGACATCCCGGTCGCCTTCGAGCTGGGGGCGGCGCCCGGGCTCCCGGCGCTGGCGGGGGCTCTTGCCGCCCTGGTGGCGCGCCACGAGGTGCTGCGCACGACCTTCGACGAGCGGGGGGGCGAGCCGGTCCAGGTGATCGCTCCGCCGCCGGCTCCATGCCTCCCCGTGGTCGATCTCGGCGCCCTGACCGGACCCCGCGCCCGGGCGGAGGCCCGGCGCCTCGGCCGCTCCGAGGCCCGCCGCTCCTTCGACCTGGCCCGCGGCCCCCTGGTGCGCTGGAGCGCCCTGAGCCTGCCCGGCGGTGCGTGTCGCCTTCTGGTCAACCAGCATCACGCGGTCTCCGACGGCTGGTCCATGGGGATCTTCGCGCGGGAGCTCGAGGCCCTCTACCGCGCGGCGCGGGAGGGCCGCCCGGCCGGGCTCGCGCCGCTCCCGGTCCAGTACGCCGACTTCGCCGTCTGGCAGCGCCGACGGCTCACCGGGCCCGTTCTGGAGCGCCGCCTCGCCTTCTGGACCGACCGCCTCGCCGGCGTGCCCCAGAGCCTGGACCTGCCCACGGACCGGCCGCGGCCGCCGGTCCAGGGACCCCGCGGGAAGGGCCTGCGGGTGGCCCTCGAGGCGGAGCTGGCGGACGGGCTCGAGACCCTGGCCCGGCGCGAGGCGGCGACCCCCTTCATGGTGCTCCTGGCCGCCTTCGGCGCCGTCCTGGGACGCTGGTCGGGTCAGGACGAGCTGCTGGTGGGCACGCCGGTGGCCGGCCGCGACCGGCCCGAGATCGAGGGGCTGATCGGGTTCTTCGTCAACACCCTCGCCTTGCGCGTGGATCTCCGCGGGCGCGGCGGCTTTCGCCAGCTCCTCGCCCGCGTGCGCGACGAGTCCCTGGAGGCGTACGCCCACGACGACCTGCCGTTCGAAAGGCTGGTGGAGGCGCTGGCGCCCGAGCGGGATCGATCGAGGAACCCGCTGGTGCAGGTGCTCTTCACCTTCCAGAACGGGAACGTCCTGAACGAGACTGGGCCGGGCGCTTCCGGCGGCGCCGGGCGCTTTCTCGTCCGGGAGGTGCCCAACGACACCGCCAAGATGGATCTCACCCTGGCCCTCGAACGGACGGCGGAGGGCTACACCGGGAGCCTGGTGCGGAGCGTCGAGCTGTTCGACGACACCACCGCCCGACGCCTCTTCGGCCACCTCGCCCACCTGCTGGCGGCGGCGCTCGCGGACCCGGAGCGGCCGCTGGCCGCGCTGCCGCTCCTGTGCGATGCCGAGCGCTGGCAGATCACCGGGGAGTGGAACGACACCGAGCCGGCCTGGCCCCCCGCCGCCGGCCTCTACGAGCTCTTCGCCGGGCGGGCGGCGAGCGCTCCCGACGCCGTCGCCCTGGTGGCCGGCGGCGAGCACCTGAGCTACCGGGAGCTCGGCGAGCGGGCCGGGCGTCTCGCCGGCCAACTGGCGGCTCTCGGCGTGGGCCCCGAGGTCCTGGTGGCGGTCTGTCTCGAGCGGCGCCCCGCCCTGGTGGTGGCCCTCCTGGCGGTCCTCGGCGCGGGCGGCGCGTACCTGCCGCTGGACCCCACCTATCCCCCGGAGCGCCTCGGCTTTCTCCTGGCCGACGCCCGCGCGGCCCTGGTGGTGACCGAGGAGGGAGCGGCCGGCGCCCTGCCGCCCGGGGGGCCGAGGCGCCTCCACCTGGCCCCCGGCGGGACGGTCCTGGAGCTGTCGCCGCCGGCACGGCCGGCGTCGCCCGGTCTGCCCGCCCCGAGGGGCTCGGCACGGCCCGGCGACCTCGCCTACCTGATCTACACCTCCGGCTCCACCGGCCGCCCCAAGGCGGTGG
>CAZIIB010000827.1:0-2133 GCA_964539125.1 uncultured Thermoanaerobaculia bacterium
CCGCTCATCGCCCCGCCTCCCGCAGGAGCTTCATCAGGATCCGCCCGCTCCGGCGGAGCGTCTCGTCGGACACCGAGAGCAGGTAGTGGGCGAAGGCCAGCGGCTGGACCCGGAGGTCGGCCAGTCCGGAGAGGTGCATGGGCAGGGAGTCACCCCGGTAGGCCGAGGTGCCTACGGGCCGCCCGTTCTGGAGCAGGTGGAGTCGCCGGTCGGCGTCTTCCTGGAATCGGAAGCCGGCGGGCCGCTCGGCGACGGCCAGCGCCGCCGCCGCGAGGTAGGCGAGGTCGGGTGCCTGGAGTACCAGCCGAGGCCGGTTCTCTCCGGCGGCGATGCAGGCCCAGCGGGGCTCGTCGCCGGCCCCGTAGAGGGGCGTCACTCGCCAGGGGCCGGCGAGGTCGGCTTCGGGGGTCGCCGGCGCCGGCTCGCGCCGGGCGAGCTGGGCGAGGAAGTCGGCCGAGAAGGCGGATTGACTGGATCCCCCTTCCTTCTCCCCAACCCTCTCCTCACCCCGGACCACGCCGCCGTGCGGCGCGGTGCCCGCAGGAGAGGGCGCCCCCGCCCGACTCCTGCGGTCTTCGTTGTGGTGGATGGACTGCGGGTTGCTACACTTCGGATCACGCTGACTCATGGACTCGACCTCCATGTGTCGGCCAGGGCGCGGCAGTGGCTCCTGACCCTGCCGTGCCCGCCTTGGGTTCTTGGGTCGATCCGGCGGCATCCTGATCGCATGAGCGCCACCGGACCGCGGACACTACAAACATCTCGATTCGTTTCGATCCGACTCGATTCGGCTCCCTGTCGGCCCTCCCTTCTCAAGTTCCGCCGCTCTACCGCCAATCCTGCAGCGCCAGGACGCAGAAATCCAGCTCCATCTGAAAATCTGTCGGCGCCTGCCCGGTGAGGGGGACGCTGGGCGATGCACTCCGGACCGGTATGCCGCTTGGTACCGGCACGGACCGGATGGGGTTCCGGCGGCAAACTGCGACCGGCGGAACCCCACCGCGGCTCCGCGCCTGCGTACCACCGGACTCCGCGACTGCCCATGCCGCTCAGACTGCGCCGCAGCCCCCGCAGTGAGTTTCTCCAGAAACCTTGGCCAGCTGCTCAGAGGCCACGCGTACTCGCCAAGGAGCCGCTGACAAGGCCCGCCGCCACCGACGACTGGCGCAGGTGAGAGAGGCCCGACGGTTCTGCTGGTTCAAGAGGCAAGGCCCCCACATAGCTCCACAAGCCACCGGTCCGTTGACGGGTTCTTCTAGGCTCCGCTAGACTCCGAGAGGCCAGGGTCTCAAGCAACATACAAAACGGAGTCCCGCAGTCACCGCCACTCTATCCGAATGACCGACATTCGCAACGCCGGTCTTTTCGTACGGCTGCTCATCTACTCGACCGAAGAGAACCCAGCCATGATTGAGAGTATGTGATGACCCCCGATGCGAAAGAGCCAAGAGACACTACTTCTCCGATTGGAGAGGGAGAGACGACAAAGGGGTTGGGCACCCGTTCGCCCGGTCGAGAGCACCCTGCCGAGAGAGTCTGGGAGACTGCTTGCGCCGCCCTCTCGGCGTGGTGTGCGGGATGTTCCAGTGCGAAGGTCGACTTGTCCATCGACACCGTACCGGCCTCTCGACTCCTCGCTGGCCTCGGGGAGCGGTCGCCCTTGAAAGAGTGGCAGGTGCAGCGGGTGATCGAGAAGGTCCACAGCGCGATCCATTGGCCGCAATCGGGTGACGACCCGGCAGACGTCAAGAGATGGCTGGCCGCCTCCTTGGCCAAGACGATCGGGCTGCAACTCGACCCGCCGGCCGAGCTACGAGCGATGTCTGCGCTGGCTGGTCCCGACTGGATACGACAGCCGCGCTCCGGCTGAGGCATCTCGCTGCCGGGAATCGCGGGAGTGGCTCTCTCCTCAGCCGCCCTCGAGGCCGAGGTGCTTGGTGAGGAACCGCTCCATCGCGCGGTAGAAGTCGAACTGGTTCTCCTCGTTCGTGAACCCGTGCCCCTCGTCGTCCTTGACCAGGTACTCGACCTCCACTCCCCTCTCGCGCAGCGCCGCGACGATCTGATCCGACTCGCTCTTGCGCACGCGCGGGTCGTTGGCGCCCTGCGCGACCAGCAGCGGACAGCGGATGC
>CAZIIB010000828.1:0-2131 GCA_964539125.1 uncultured Thermoanaerobaculia bacterium
CTTTTCCATCTTTACTATCACGAAGGACGAAGCCGAAGCGGTGCGCGTCATCGAGCAGGTACAGCGCTGCCCGCTTGTGGCGACCGGCCCCGGCGCGGAAGTGCTTGAAGTCCGCCAGCATCATCTGCATCCGAGACGGGTAGCGGAAGCGCCGCTGGTCTGTGTCCGGAGGGATCTTGCGGGGCCGGGTCTCGATGCCGTGGTGCTGCATCGCTCGCCAGACCGAGGTGCGGTCCACGGCCTTGGCCGAAGCGATCACCTCCCGCAGCTCTGCCCGGCGCAAAAGCTCCGGGATCGACGCGTCGCGGTCACGCCCCCGCTCTGACTCCAGGAACGCCAGCAGCCCGCGGGGCAAGGCCGTCTCGCCCACCCGGCGCTCGCGTCGTGCCCGGCACAGCCCGGGCAGGCCGCGCTCCGCGTAGGCCTCGATCCAGCGGTGGAGCGTCTTCGTGCTCACCTGATGCGCCTCGCCGTGCTCGTCGACGTGGGTGGCGTCGGCCACGGCGCGGATCGCGGCGCTCCTCGAGGTGCCGCCGAGCTCCCGCGCCAGCACCTCGGTCACGAGTCGATAGCGAAAGCAGACCTCTTCGTCAGAAAGCAGCGTCCTGGGGTCGGTCACCGGGGCCTCCTCGTGTCTACCCCGGTCTTGTGGCCGACTCGGAAGGCCCACGACGTTGCGAAGTCGTGGGAGCCCGCCGGGGCCGTGGCGCCGACCTGCGCGCCTGGGAATTCCGGGCGTCAGACCGGTACCAACCGCCTCAGCCGCCCCAGCCCGTCGGCGGCGAAGGCCCGCCCGATCAGGCCCACCAGGTGCCCGGCCCGCAATAGCCGCCTCAGCACTCCGCCGACCTTGCCCACCACTGCGAGGATGCCCAGTATCGCCTGGCTCCGGCTCCGATCACCGCCCGCCCGGTACTGCCTCCGCGCCTCCGCGTGATCGTGCTGTGGGATCCCGAGAGTCGTCGCCACCTGCTGCCCCAACGCCTCCGGACCCGAGAGCCCCAGCCACCACCCCCACCGCCCGATCTGCCGCCACTGCGTGCTCGCCCAGCCTGGCTCCACCCCGTCCGGATCCGCCCAGTCCGGCCACCGCGCCACCTCGGGATCCGACCGGTCGTCCACCGCCAGAAGCGCCGGAGCCGAATCGATCTCCGATTCGCTCCGCGGCAGACGCTGCCGCCCGAAGGGCACGAACCCCGGCGGGTAGATCGTGAAGGACTGGTGGTGGACCTGGCACCGGACCACCGCGAGGGGATGCTCCGGCCCCGTCTTGCGGCTCCGGTGGCTGTGAAGCACGACCCGACAGCGGCACCGGGCCCCCTCGGCACAGGGCGCCGATCGGGGCACCTCCACCCGCCACCGCCCCGACTCACCCAGCCGATACTCACCGATAATGAAGTCTCGCTTGCGCTCAGCCTCGTCTGTATGACATGCTCCTTGGCGTTGCAGAACAACACCTCGAAGGCCGGATGCGTGCCTTGCACCGGCCTTCACCCTTTTTGGACTACGATGACGGCGGGGATCCGGAGGCGGAGCCTCGCCGGCTCACGCCGGCGAGCCTACCCCCAAGGACAGGGAACCTGCAACGGAACCGCGCTCAGGCGGACATTGGGCGCGCGACGCAACAGGTGTGTTCCAAGACGGGCACAAACGTGCCTGAAGGCCCGAGGTGTGCCCTGGGCTAGGCAGTTGGGAAGTTTTAGCGGACTCGTGGGTGTTGGCCTGCCCAGTCATTCACCCACATAGATGCTTGGAGAAGAAATGGCCGAGGCACCACAGAGCCCGACGGACCTCACCTGCCCTCAGATCGAGGGCCAGTTGGTTCGCCATGAGGCGGTAGGCGCGCGGGCAAGGTCCCGCAGCAGTCAACCGTCCCCGTGCCAACCCCAGCCCTACGGCGCTTCAACGCGTTGCAAGTGCCAAGCTGCCCTAGCTTCCGGGCCGACTCGACCGAGAAACACGAAAGATCGACACCGCAGGACGCAATCCCTCTCGCAGCCAGCCGACAATTCTACCAACCGGCGCCCTAGCCAAGCCGGGCAACATCGTGGTGGTCGAGCATTCACAGAACTCCACGGGTTCCATTCTCGCCAGCCTTTGGTACTCTGGCCACCGAACCCATGGAACAACG
>CAZIIB010000829.1:0-2124 GCA_964539125.1 uncultured Thermoanaerobaculia bacterium
CTGCTCAAGCACGCCTCGAACGTGCCCCGCTGTGCGCTGGCGCTCGAGGATCTCGGAGAGCTCGTGGAGGCGCCGGCGCGCGTCGGAGCACTGGCCCTCGAGGATGCGCTGCGCCCGGGCCACCTCCCGCCGGACGACGGGCGAGTCGATGGGCGAGTCGACCTCCTCGGGGAAGAGCTTCGCGGGGATCAGGCTCCGGATCCCCGAGCGCTCGAGGAGGTCGTCGTCCAGGCAGAGGAAGAAGCGCGAGCTGCCCGGATCGCCCTGGCGGCCGGCGCGGCCCCGAAGCTGGTCGTCGATCCGGACGCTCTCGTGGCGGTGGGTGCCGAGCACGTAGAGGCCGCCGAGCTCTACGACCCGCTCGCGGTCGCGCTCCCGATCCTGGTCAGAGCGGCCGCCCAGGCGGATGTCGGTGCCCCGGCCGGCCATGTTGGTGGAGATGGTGACCGCCCCGAGCGCCCCGGCCTCGGCCACGATCGCCGCCTCCTCTTCGTCGTTCTTGGCGTTGAGCACGCGACATCGGACCCCGCGGCGGCGTAGCTCCGCGGCCAGCCTCTCGGAGGCGGCCACGCTCGCCGTGCCCACGAGGAGCGGCCGGCCCGTGGCGTGGACGCGGACGATCTCGTCGAGGAGCACCCGGTCCCGGGCCGCCTGGTGGCTGTAGAGGAGGTCGGGCAGGTCCTCCCGGATGCACGGCCGGTGGGGCGGGATCGCCGCCACCTCGAGCCCGTAGACCTCCCGGAGCTCGCCCTCGGCGGAGCGGGCGGTGGCCGTCATGCCGCACAGGTGCGGGTAGAGCCGGAGAAAGTGCTGGAGGGTGATCGAGCCCAGGATCCGGCCGTCCGCCCCGAGACGCAGCCCCTCCTTGGCCTCCACCGCCGCCTGCAGGCCGTCGGGCCAGTGCCGGTTCTCGGCCACCCGGCCGGTGAGCTCGTCCACCAGCTCGACGGCCCCGCGGCGGACGATGTAGTCCACGTCCCGCCGCAGGAGGTGCTCGGCGTGGAGGGCGTTGCGCACCGCCGCCAGGAGCGCCGCGCTCTCCTCCGTCATCAGGTTGCCACAGCCGAGGATGCGCTCCGCCTCCTCGACGCCTTCGCCGGTGAGAAAGACGTTGCGGCCGGCCTCGTCGGTCTCGAAGTCGACCGCCGGCCGGAGGTCCCGGGCGAGGGCGGCGAGCCGCGGCAGCCCGGCGCGCTCCTGCTCCATGGCGCCGGCGATGACCAGGGGGATGCGGGCCTCGTCGATCAGGATCGAGTCCGCCTCGTCGACCAGGGCGAAGTGGAACGGGCGGTGCACCTGGAGGGCCGGATCGAGGCAGAGCCCGTCGCGGAGCAGGTCGAACCCCGCCTCCTTGGCGGTGAGATAGGTGACGTCCGCGGCGTAGGCGCGCTGCCGCTCGGCGGGCGTCATCCCCTCCTGCACGAAAGCCGCCTCGAGACCGAGGAGCTCGTAGACCGGCCCCATCCAGCGCGCGTCGCGGCGCGCGAGGTAGTCGTTGAAGGTGAGGACGTGGGCGCCGCGACCGGCGAGGGCGTGGAGGAAGACCGGAGCGACGGCGGCGAGGGTCTTGCCCTCGCCCGTGGGCATCTCGGCCACCCTCCCCTCGTGGAGGGCGATGCCGCCGGCGATCTGGGTGTCGAACGGCCGCTGGCCCAACCGGCGCCGGGCCGCCTCGCGGACCAGGGCGAAGGCCTCCACCAGGAGGGCGCCCAGGAGATCGTCGGGGCGCTCGGCCGGCTCGTCTGATCCGGCCGCGGGGCGGGCGCGCCGCCGAAGCTCCTCGGCTCGGCCCCGCAGGGCGTCGTCGCCGACTCGGGCGAGCTCCGGCTCGAGGGCCGCCACCGCCTCGACCCGGGCATCGCCCGCCGGCGGCACCCCCCGGTTCACCCCGGCGTCTCCGGCGCGAGCCATTCGGGCGGCACGCGGACGCCGTCGCGCTCGTTCTCCCAGAGCACGGAGAGGATCCACCAACGCTCGCCGTCGTGGTGGAGCTGGATGCTGTTGATCCCGCGCATCAGGAGCTCCGGGTCGTCCGGGTGGCGGCGCGACTCGTAGACGCTCCGCACCCAGGCGATGCTGCCGAAGCGCTCGACGTGGCGGGCCACCTCGATCTCGTAGAAGTCG
>CAZIIB010000830.1:0-2123 GCA_964539125.1 uncultured Thermoanaerobaculia bacterium
AGAGGGCGCAGATGCCGGCCGAGATCGAGGCGAAGAGGTTCGCCTGCGACGAGCCGACCATGCGCACGGTCGAGGTCGAGCAGTTCTGCTCGTGGTCGGCGTGGAGGATCAGCAGGAGGTTCAGCGCCTTGTCGAGCACGTTGGGCACGCGGTACGGCTCGGCCGGCACGGCGAACATCATGTGCAGGAAGTTCTGGGTGTAAGAGAGGTCGTTACGCGGGTAGACGAAGGGCTGGCCGACCGACTTCTTGTAGGAGAAGGCGGCGATCGTCGCCGCCTTGGCCAGCAGCCGAACGATGTTGAGGTCCTGCTCCTCGCCCGTGACGAGCTGCGGGTAGTAGGTCGAGAGCGACGCCACCATGGCCGAGAGGATCGCCATCGGGTGGGCCGACGGCGGGAAGCCCTCGAAGAACTTCTTCATGTCCTCGTGGAGCATGGTGTGGCGGGTCAGCTTCTCGCGGAACTGCTCGAGCTCGGCGACGTTCGGTAGATGGTCGTAGATCAGCAGGAAGCAGACCTCTTCGAACGAGGCCGACGCGGCGATCTCGTCGATCGGATAGCCGCGGTAGCGCAGGATCCCGCGCTCGCCGTCGATGAAGGTGATGGCGCTCTGGCACGAGCCGGTGTTGCCGTATCCCGGATCGAGCGTGATGGCGCCGGTGGTCGAGCGGAGCGCCGTGACGTCGATCCCGATCTCATTCTCGGTGCCGACGACCAGGGGCAGCTCGTACTCTTTTCCGTCCAACTGGAGCTTTGCGGTACTCATCTGGGTGGTCTCCCTCGCGAGTGGAATGGTCTTCAGCAAGTATCCTGGACCCTTTCTCCCGACAGCGGAACGCCCGGCCGAGTGGGGCCGTCGCCCACCCGTTGAGGCTGGCGCAGGCCTCCCCCGCACCCGTCGGTCGAGCCGCGGCCCGGCCCTCCGAGGCTGCTAGACTCCGCTCGGCCGTGGCCCGCCGGCTGACGGCGAGCCGCCCGTTCGCCAACCCAGACCGTTCGAGTACCTCGTGCGCATCGACCCCTCGACCCGTTGGGGCTCCTGGCTGCTCGGCCTGGGAGCCCGGCTCGCCGGGCTCCTGGTGAACGTGACCGGCTGGACCTGCCGGTTTCAGGTGGTCGAAGGCGCCGCGCACCTCGAGGGGATTCTCACCGCGGGCCGGCCGGTGATCGTCTGCCTCTGGCACAACCGGGCGCTCCTCGGCACGCCGTTCCTCCGCAACCGACTCCTCCGCCGCGGTGTGCCCATGACGCTTCTCGTCAGCCAGTCGCAAGACGGCGAGCTACTCGCCCGGTTCACCCTCAACCAGGGCGCCTCGGTGGTGCGCGGCTCCTCGACCCGCGGTGGGCGTCAGGCGTTGCGCGGCGCGGTCCGGGCAGTGGTCGACGAGGGCTCGTCGCCGATCGTCGTCCCCGACGGCCCCGTGGGCCCGGTCTATCGGTTCAAGCCGGGGACGCTCCAGATCGCGCGACTCTCCGGGGCGCCGATCATTCTCCTCGGGTTCGCCGCAAAGCGCTCGCAGGCCCTGGGCTCCTGGGACCGGCTCCTGGTGCCCCTCCCGTTCACGCGCATCGCGGTGGCGTTCGGGGCGCCGGAGACGATCGAACGGGACCTTCCGCCCGCAGCCCTCGAGGAGCGACGTGCCGCCCTCGAAGCGGGCCTGGCCCGGCTCACCCGGCGCGCCGAGGAGGCGGTGGGGGCCAGGGATCCGTCGAGCCCGGGTCCGCTCCTCGGCCCACCGGTAGAATAGGCTGGCCGCTCCGGCGGCCCGGCGGCGCCACGTCGGGGGGCGGCCGCCAAGGGGAACGACATGCCCGAGCTCGACGACGTTCCGTTCGATCAATCCAGCCACGGCGGAGACGGTGGCGCCGGCCGCGGGTCGGGTGGCGGATGGCTGCGCTGGGTGCTGATCCTGCTCGTCGTCCTCCTGGTCGCCGCCGGCGCCTACTGGGGCTACTACGTCCGGCGGACGAGCCACCCCGCGCCGGCACCGGCGCCGGCGCCGGCGACCCAGCCCGCCGAGGCGGTCACCCCCGAGCCGGCGGCGCCCGGCGAGGCGCCGGAGGAGATGCCGCGGCTCTCCGAGAGCGACGAGCTCGTGCGCCGGGTGGTGGGTGAGCTCTCG
>CAZIIB010000831.1:0-2118 GCA_964539125.1 uncultured Thermoanaerobaculia bacterium
GGAGCGCTGCCGGGAGCGCGGGCTCGACGCCGAGGTCGGGGACCTGCTGGCCGGCCTGGCGGCGGTGGGGGAGGGCGCGCTGGGAGGGGTGGTCTCGTTCCACGTGATCGAGCATCTCCCGCCCGCGGCCCTCGACCGGCTGGTGCGTCTCGCCCATCGGGCCCTGGTGCCCGGCGGGCTGCTGATCCTGGAGACTCCGAACCCGCTGTCGGTCGTGGTCGCCGCCCGGGGCTTCTGGCGCGACCCGACCCACCTCCGCCCGATCCATCCGGAGACCCTGGAGCTCATGGCCCGCCAGGCGGGTTTCGAGCCGGTCGAGCGGATCGGGTTGCAGCCCTTCGCGGAGGCGGACCGGCTGCCGGAGATCGACCTCGCCCGGGTGCCCGAGGAGCAGCGGGAGCTCGCGGACCGGGTCAACCGCCTCCGCGACCGCCTCGACGAGCTCCTCTACGGCGACCAGGACTACGCCATCGTCGCCACCAAGCCACGCTGATCGGGCCCGCCCTCACTCCTCGCCCGGGGCCGCCTCCGCGAGCTCGTCGGTGTCGGCGGCGATGGACTCGGGTGTGGGCATCCGCTCGCCGCGCTTCGGGATGTAGAAGGTCTCCTGCTGGTACCAGGGCAGGCTGAGGATCAAGCCCCACTTGGGGCTGTAGGTCTGGACGGGCTCGGTGCCCGCCACGAAGGCCTCCCGGAAGCCGTCCTCGGTGAGCAGCCCGCTCCTGTAGTCGATGCTGGCGAAGCTCACGCCGGCCGGGGGCTGGAACTCGGCGCCCTTCTCGATCCAGCCCTCCTCGAGGCCGGTCTCGGCGATCTGCTTCCAGATCGGAGCCGCGGCCACCGAGCCTTCCATCCCGCGGCCCAGGGAGCGCTTCACGTCGTAGCCGACCCAGGTGAGGATGGTGTAGCGGGGCGTAAAGCCGATGAACCAGGCGTCGGAGTAGTCGTCCGTCGTGCCGGTCTTGCCCGCGATCGCCACGTCGAGATCGTTCAGCCGCCGAGCGGTGCCCCGGTTCACCACCCCCTCGAGCATGTGGGTGAGGACGTAGGCGACCTGCGGCGAGGTCGCGGTCCGGGTCTTGGGAAAGTGCTCCTCGAGGGTTCGGTCGTCCGGGGTGCGGACCTGCTCGATCAGGTACGGCTCGACCCATGTGCCCTGGTTGGCGATGGCCGCGTAGGCCGCGGCGAGCTCGATGGGCCGGAGCTCGGCGCTGCCCAGGGCGAGGCTCGGGTAGGGGGGAAGGGGCGACGTGACGCCGCAGCGCCGGGCGAAGTCGATCACGCGGTCGACGCCCAGCATGTCGAGGAGCTTCACCGCGGGCACGTTGATCGACGCCTCGAGGGCCCGGCGCAGGGTCAGGATGCCGTAGTGGCGGCGGCCGTGGTTCTTGGGCTCGTAGCTCTCCGGGCCGTCCGCCCCCGGGAAGGTCGTGGGGCCGTCGAAGATCGTGTCGGCGGGGGTGTAGCCGGCCTCCAGGGCGGCGCCGTAGACGAAGAGCTTGAAGGCGGAGCCCACCTGCCGCTTGGCCTGGACGGCGCGATTGAACTTGCTCCGGTCGAAGTCCCAGCCGCCCACCATGGCCCGGACCGCTCCCGAGGCCGACTCGATGATCAACGTCGCCCCCTCCTCCTTGGGCTCCTGCTCGAGGTGGAGGACCGGCTCCGCGTCCGAGTCTCCCTCGGGCGCGACGAGCTGGAACCAGGCCACGTCGCCGCGGTGGAGGAGATCCCTCGGGCGCGTCCGGCCGGTCCACTCCATGCCCTTGGACGTCAAGGTGTAGACCTTTTCGTGGATCCGGACCTGCGCCCGGCGGGTGTTGGCCTCGAGGACGATGCCCTGATACCAGGTCCCCGGCTCGGGCTCGGCGTCGTTCCACGAGGGGAGGGTCTTCGAGTCCAGGTCGTCGCCGTCGAGCTTCAGGATCGGGCCCCGGAAGCCGTGCCGGTGATCGAGGCGCTGCAGGCCGGCGCGCAACGCCGTCTCCGCGGCCGCCTGCATCCGCTGGTCGAGCGTCGTCTCCACCTGGAGCCCGCCTTCGAACAGGCGCGTGGCGCCGAAGTGGGCCTCCAGGTGCTGGCGCACCTCCTCGGCGAAGTAGGGCGCCACCTGGTCGTGGG
>CAZIIB010000832.1:0-2112 GCA_964539125.1 uncultured Thermoanaerobaculia bacterium
CCGCCTCAACGTCGGACCGCGCACGTTCGCAGCCACGGCCCTGGCGCTCGCTCTGCTGGGGGCCTTCGGGCACCTGGGGTACTCGCTGCCCTGGCGCTACGATCCCGGGAGCTGGTTTCTGGGAGTCACCCTCGGCGCGGCGCTTGTCCTGGTCCTGGCGATTCGGACCACGAACGTACTGAGGGAGGGGCGGGCCTGAGCCCCCTCGCCCGCTCAGGAGAAACGCGACCGATGGCCGTCGAAGGCAATCTCGAGCTCTTCCAGCTTCCGGAGATCTTTCAGGTGATCTCCCAGCAGCGGAAGACCGGGATCCTGACCGTCCAGGGGTCGGAGGACATCATCGCGGTCTCCTTCCTCGGCGGCCGGATCGTGGCGGCCGATGCCCTCAACGAGACGACGGAGGAGGGGCTGGGCGCGGTTCTCGTCTCCGGGCACCAGGTCTCGGCCGAGGAGCTGCGGCGGCTGGCGGCCCGCTCCGAGGTCCAAGGCACCCGGCTCGCGGACCTCCTGGTCGCCGAGGGGGTGGTGGGTCGCGACGAGCTGCTGGCGGCGCTACGCCTCCAGACCCAACGGCTCCTCATGTCGCTGCTCGACTGGCAGCAGGGGGAGTTCAAGTTCTACGGCGGCGACGAAGTCTCCTTCGAAGAGGGCTTCCAGCCGATCGGAGTCGACGAGCTGCTGCTGCGGGCGATCGAGGAGCGCACGGAGGATGCCGCCGCCGGCCCGCCCGCGCTCGACAGCCGACTGCAGCGCCTCGATCCGCCGAAGCCCGTGCGCACTCGCGAGCTCGCCGCCGACGGTGACGGGACGCCGCCGCCGGCGCCGAGCGGCGGCGAGGCGATCTGGCTCAATCCCGAGGAGGAGCGGTTGCTCGACGCGCTCGGCCCCGACCGCACACTGGCGGAGGCCGCCATGGAGGCCCGGATGACGGGTGACCGGGCGCGCTACGTGACGTACCGCTTCTTCCAGGAGGGTCTGGCCGCCCTGGTGGAGGTGGAGCCTCCCCGGCCGGCCGCGCCGCCGGCGAGGGTACCGGCGGAGGCTCCGCTCCACGAGCCGCCCCGGCCCGCCGGCGGCGGCGCACTCCAGGCGCCGCCCGTGGAGGCCCGCCGGCCGGTCATCCTCCCCTTGACGCCGCCGGAGGAGGAGCCCGAGGACGCCAGGTCGCGGGCCCTCGGCCCCGTCCACCGCCCGCTCGCGGGCCTGCTCGCCCTCGCCGGGGGGGTCCTGCTGGTGGCGGTTCTCGTGACCTCGACGGGAGGCTTTCTCCTGCCCTTCCCGTGGGAGGCGGGAGATCGCCAGGCCTTCCTCTCCGAGCAGGACGCGGCTTCGTTGCTCGAGCTGGACCAGGCGGCCAAGACCTTCTTCCTGCTCAACGCACACTTCCCCGACGACCTCTCCGAGCTCGTGAACCTGGGGCTGTTGCAGCCGGGGGATCTGCGCGATGCGCGCGGCCGGCCTCTCGTCTACCACCCGGAGGCCCGCCGCTACTCGGTGCGCCCGCTCCTCCCGGGCGAGGCGACGGGCCAGACCCAGAGACAGGCCGGCCACGTGGAGGCGACCCTCGAAGGCATCACGGGGAACTTCCTCCTCGACCCGAACTTCCTCCGGGCCGCACAGCACCGAACTCGCTCCGAGCCCCCGCTGGTGCTGCTCGACTAGGCGGGTTTTCCACCGCGGAGAGCCGGGGGCTCCCGACCGGCGACGTCACGGGCCGCGCAGTCGATGGCTCCCCGGAGTCCGATCCCGCCGCAGCGCGGACCGTGCCGAGGCGCGACGCGTACGCTCCACCGTTCTAGGCATCTACGAAGGCAGCTTTCGTAACAGGTGAGTCAAGTTTTCCGGCGGAGCCGGAGACTCGGGAGGGGGTGTCCCCTTCCCCCCCTCGGGGTGGGAAGGGGATCGAGGGGATGCGGGGGGGATCGGATGAATCCACCGGTCGGGAGTAGACGTTCAAGTGAGCGCAGGCTCGATCGATGGACGTGGGCGGGGGATCTGCGGCTCCCGAAGCCCGAAGCGCTCCGAATGCTTCGTCGGTTTGAGGCGAAGCTTCACTGGTGGTCTGATTCACGAATCCCTTGTCTTTCGTTGCGGCGCCGCGAGGCCGGATAC
>CAZIIB010000833.1:0-2104 GCA_964539125.1 uncultured Thermoanaerobaculia bacterium
TCCCGAGCCGAGCCGGAGGGCGGACGCCCCCTTTCTGATCAGTTCCGCCCCGGCGGTCTCGGCAACCAGCCTCCCATGGTCAGGCCGCGAAGGTGCCGGTCACTCCTACGGCTTCTGCCGCCGGGAACTCCTCAGCCGGGCGAGTAGTGTCAGGTAACCCTCGGCAACCGCGTTCACCGAAGGACGTCTCGATCGCTCCGGCAGCCGCGTCTATCCCTGTTGATTGCGGTACGCCATCCGCAGATTCCAGGGATAGGGTGGGTTGTCCCGGTCTCGGCAAGACGAAGAGGCCCCCGACCGCCCTACCGGCCGGGGGCCTCGGTCATCTCGGCCGCCTACGGGTACGCCCCCGGGGCGGTGAACACCACGTAGGCCACCTGCTCGTTCGAGTGGCTGCGCTCGCTGTCGGCGACTTGATCCTCGTCGACCGAGAGGTAGAGGTATCTCGTGGTGGCCATCGTGGCGCCGTAGACCTGCGCCCAGCTCCCGTTGGTGTCGTCCATCGCCGCCTGGCTCACCACGGCCACCGTCGGCGCGGTGGCGAAGGTGGTGGCGAAGGTGTAGCGGTAGGGCGGAGAGTTGCCGACGCCGCGCACGGTGTCCGTGCCCAGGTAGGCCTCGTAGGGTACGCCGCCCAGGGTGCCGTGGCCGGCCTCGAAGACCACGATGCCCACGGTCTCGTCGGCGCGGGTCGTGTCCGTGTCCTCACCCACGTGCTTGCCGGTGCGCAGCGCCGAGCCCGACGGCGGGCTCGATCGGTTCGAGCCCTGGTCCCAGAAGACGGACCAGTCGGGGTCGTTCTCGCTCATCACCTGGCCCAGGACCACCGGGCTCGAGTAGCTCTGGCCGTAGCTCCGGGCCTGGCCTACACAGGAGGTGTCCTGGTCGGTCACCGTGGAGGTGTAGCGCTGGGCCTCGACCTTCACCCCGGCGACGTTCCACGTCCCCTCCTCCACCACGAGGAAGCTCACCTTGTCGGCGACCACCGACTGGTCCGAGGGATTCTGGAGGCGCACGGTGAAGCTGGTGGGCGTGACGTTCGAGATCCGGGCGACGACCGGCCGCGTGTTGTAACGGTACTGAACGGCCGTGACCACCACCGGGTTGACGTACGTCTTGGCGAGAGGCACGGTCACCGGCGTGCCGCCCACCGTGACGCTTCCCCACTCGAGCTTCGCCGTGGGAGCGGCGATGCAGGAGTCGGTCACCTCGTCGCAGGCCTGGCCCGGGCAAGGGTCGCTGCCCGCCTGGCAGGTGCCGGCGTTGCAGGTCTCGGCACCGTTGCAGTAGAGGCCGTCGTCGCAGTCGGAGTCGAAGGTGCACTCCGGAACGTGCACGTAGACCCCCCGGAGCAAGACGTCGTCCAGGAACCAGCCGTCGCCCTGCACCGAGTCGTCGCTCTGGAGACGGAAGCGCAGCCGCGCCTGGGCCTGGCCGTCGAGGGCCGGCAGGTCGAGCTGGGCCAGCGCCCAGGAGGCGTCGTGCTCGCCGGTGTAGACCGCCACCTCGGTCCAGCTGGAGCCGCCGTTGGTGGAGATCTCCACGTGGCCGAGGTCGTAGCCCTGCTCCAGGTCGTAGCGGTGCCGGAAGGAGAGGGTGACCCCGGTGTAGTCCCGCAGGTCGAAGACCGGAGAGGTCAACGACGCGTTGGCGTTGTTGGCGTAGAGGGCGCCCGGGCTGTCGCTCCAGGCGTGGGTCGGGCGGAAGGCGTGCTCGGTGGTGATCGCCCACGGCGAGCCGGCGGTCCAGCCCGGGTTGCCCGCCTCGGCGTCGTCGGCCCAGAGGCCGGCGAAGGGCGGCAGGTCGAAGTCCTGGGTCGTCGCCTGGGAGTCCACCGCCACTACGTCTTCCGCAGTGGCCGACTGGTAGCCGGTGGCCACCACGGTGACGTCGTAGGTCCCGGCGGGCAGGCGCATGGTGTAGGCGCCGTTGCCGTCGGTCGTGGTCTCGAAGGCCCCGGCCCGGACCGTGGCGGCCAGCGGCGCCAGGCTGTCGGCGTCGCGGACGGTCCCCTGGAGGGTGGGCGCCGTCACCGGGTCGACGACGTGGAGGAAGACCGCGCTCACCGAGCCCCAGTTGCCCGCCGCGTCCTGGCCGCGGGCGT
>CAZIIB010000834.1:0-2098 GCA_964539125.1 uncultured Thermoanaerobaculia bacterium
TTCCCAGGTCCGCTATGCGGCTGGATGACCGCATTCGCCTGCGGCACATGCTCGACGCCGCGAGGGAAGCCCAGTCCTTCGCCTCGGGACGCCAAAAGTCGTAGGACGGCCCCCGCACCAGCCTGTGATTGAATTCGAGACGCCATGGCGCTGCTCGAGTCCGCATTCCTCTCCAAGGTCGGCACCTCGCTGGCCACGGGAATCGTCAAGCAGGCGGGGGCTCGGCTCGCCAAGAAGCTCAAGACGAGCGAGACCGAGAAGGCTCTGGCGCATTGTGGCCGGGTGGCGGTGGAGGCTCTGGTTGAGGAGGGTTTCCCCCAGGGCACCGACATTCCGAGCGACCACCTGGAGGGGGTCTTCAGTCAATTCGCCAAGAACGAGGTGGCCCACGACGTCCTCGCGCGCGCGATCCGCGAGGGCGACCTGCCGCCGGAGGAGGTGGGGGAGCTTCGCCAGACCTTCGAAGAAGAGCACCCCCTGGAGACGCTCCCGGGCTTCGATGCGGAGCGAGGGATTGTCGCCTTCGTTACTGCGTTCGTAGACCAGTCCGACGAAGAGCCCGAGCTTCAAGGGCTCATCCAGACCAAGGAGCTCCGGAAGCAGACCCGGTACCTCGCAGAGCAGCTCGATGTCGCGCGAAAGCAGACGAAGATCCAAGATGAGATCCGCGACACTCTGTCCGAACAGCGGAAGCAGAAGGAGGCGGCCCAGAGGCGGCTGGCCTCCCTCCGAATCTCCTACCTGAGTCACCTCTTCGCCCGGCTCCGCAAGCTCGCCCTCTCGGGAGTGGACCCCGAGCTGGCCCACGATCCCAAGGCCCAGATGGACCTGGACGCCGTCTATACCGCGCTCCTCACCAGTTCCGAGATGTCTGGACTCGAAGCGCTGGCCCGGAACATCGGGCCAGGCCGCCGGCTCTCCGCCCTCGACCAGCTCGACCGCCACGACTGGCTGGTGCTCCTGGGCGACCCGGGGAGCGGCAAGAGCACCTTCGTGAGCTTCGTCGCCCTGTGCATGGCCGGGGAGCTCCTGGGTCGCGACGACGCGAACCTCGCCCTCCTCACCTCGCCGCTGCCGAGAGAGGAGCGGTACCCGCGAAGCGACGAAGATGAGGCCGAGCCTCAGCCCTGGGGCCACGGCCCGCTCCTCCCGGTCCGCGTCGTCCTCCGGGACTTCGCCGCCTCGGGCCTGCCGAAGAAGGACACGAAGGCCGGCGCCCGCCACCTCCTGGACTTCCTCCGGGCCGAGCTGGAGCGCTCGAGCCTCGCCGACTTCGCCCCGGACCTCGAGGCCGAGCTCCGGGACCGGGGTGGCCTCCTCCTCCTGGACGGCCTCGACGAGGTGCCGGAGGCCGAGGCCCGGCGCGTCCAGCTCCGGGACGTGGTGCGGGACTTCGCCGGTGCCTTCCCCAAGTGCCGCATCCTGGTCACCAGCCGCGTCTACGCCTACCAGAGCCAGGAATGGAACCTGGGCGAGGACTTCCAGGAGGCCACCCTCGCCCCGTTCTCGGCGGGGCAGATCCGCCGCTTCGTCGCCGCCTGGTACCAGGAGATCGCCCGGAGGCGTGGGCTCGGTCCGGACGACGCCCAGGGCAAGGCGGCCCTCTTGGAACAGGCCATCTTCGCCAACGATCGCCTCCTGGCGCTGGCCGAGCGCCCCCTCCTCCTCACCCTCATGGCGAGCCTCCACGCCTGGCGCGGCGGCACGCTCCCGGAGAAGCGCGAGAGCCTCTACGCCGCCGCGGTGGAGCTTCTCCTGGCCCGCTGGGAGAGCCAGCGGGTCGTCCAGGGCCCGAACGGCGAGCCCGTCGTGATCCAGCGGAGCCTCGCCGAGTGGCTCAAGGTCAGCCAGGACCGGCTCCGGAGCGCCCTCGACGAGCTCGCCTTCCGGGCGCATGCGGACCAGGAGACCGCGGAAGGAACGGCGGACGTCTCCGAGGGCGACCTCCTCGCCGCTCTCGCCCGGGTAAGCTCCGCGGCCGAGGCCAACCCGGCGCTGCTGGTGGAGTTCCTCCGGGACCGCGCCGGTCTCCTGCTGCCCCGGGGCGTCGGCGTCTACACCTTCCCCCACCGCACCTTCCAGGAGTACCTCGCGGCCC
>CAZIIB010000835.1:0-2097 GCA_964539125.1 uncultured Thermoanaerobaculia bacterium
GCGTGGCCTACGACCCGACCTACGGCTACGAGGTCGCGGTGATCATCCACGAGGGCCTGCGCCGGATGTACGTGGAGCGGGAGAACGTCTTCTACTACATCACCACCCTGAACGAGAACTACGAGCATCCGCCGCTGCCCAAGGGGGCGCGCAAGGGCATCCTCCGGGGCATGTACCGGATCCGCAAGAGCAGCGGCAAGAAGAAGGCCCGCGTACAGCTCCTGGGCTCCGGGGCGATCCTGCGCGAGGTGATCGCCGCCGCCGAGCTCCTGGAGGCCGAGCTCGGCGTCGACGCCGACGTCTGGAGCGTCACCAGCTTCACCGAGCTCCGGCGCCAGGGTCTGGCCGCCGACCGCTGGAACATGCTCCATCCCGAGGAAGAGCCGCGCAAGAGCTGGGTCGCGCAGTGTCTGGAGGACTCCCGGGGTCCGGTGATCGCGGCCACCGACTACATGCGCACCTACCCGGACCAGATCCGCGCCTGGGTGCCGCGCCGCTACAGCGTGCTGGGGACCGACGGCTTCGGCCGGAGCGACACCCGCGAGGCGCTGCGGCGCTTCTTCGAGGTCGATCGGAGGGCCGTGGCGCTGGCCGCCGTCGAGGCCCTGGCCGACGAGGGCACCCTCGAAGTCTCCCAGGTGGCGAAGGCCATCAAGATCCTCGACCTGGACCCGGAGAAACCGGACCCGTGGACCGTATGACCGGGGGAACCGACCATGGCTAAGACCGAGGAGATCCGGGTCCCGGACATCGGCGACTTCGACGAGGTCGACGTCATCGAAGTGCTGGTGTCGCCGGGCGACCACGTGGCGGTCGACGACGGCCTGATCACGCTGGAGAGCGACAAGGCGTCGATGGACGTGCCGTCGCCCGCGGCGGGGACCGTCCGGCAGGTGAAGGTCGAGGCGGGTGGCAAGGTCTCCCAGGGGGACGTGATCCTCACCCTCGAGGCCGACGCGGCCCCCGACGAACCCTTGAAGCGGCCGAGCTCTGCCTCGGCCGGCCGCTCGGGGCCCGAGGAGCCCTCGGCCGGCCGCTCCCTGCCTCAGCACCCGATGGACGAGGACGAAGCGGAGGAGCCGCGGCCCGAGCTGGCCGAGGCGGTCGTGGCCGACGGACACGAGGCCCGCCAGGCGGCGAGGCTGCGCCGGCGAGAACGGGCGGCCGGCCCGCGCCCGACGATCCCGTGGGTGGACGAGGAGGTCGAGCTCCGGCCCGTCGACGAGGACGTGGACGAGGAGGCCTTCGGCAAGGTCTACGCCAGCCCGGCGGTGCGCCACTACGCCCGGGAGCTGGGGGTCGATCTCTCTCGGGTCGAGGGCTCGGGGCGCAAAGGTCGGATCGTGCGCTACGACGTGCGGACCTACGTCCAGAGGAAGCTCGGCGAGGTCCAGGAGGCGAGTGGCCCGGGCCTCGATCTGCCGGAGCTGCCCGAGATCGATTTCTCGAAGTGGGGCGAGGTCGAGACGGAGAAGCTCTCGAAGATCCAGCGGTTGACCGGCCGCAACGTGCACCGGGCGTGGGTCACCATCCCCCACGTCACTCAGCACGACCTGGCGGACGTCACCGAGCTCGAGGCGTTTCGCAAGTCCCAGGCCGAGGAGGCGAAGCGCCGGGGGGTGAAGCTCTCCCCGATCCCCTTCCTGATTCGGGCGGTGGTGGCGGCCCTCAGGGAGTTCCCGCGCTTCAACTCCTCGCTGGCCGCGGGCGGAGACTCCCTGGTGGTCAAGAGGTACTTCCACGTCGGGGTCGCCGTGGACACCGACGCCGGGCTGGTGGTGCCGGTGATCCGCGACGCCGAGACGAAGGGTCTCTTCGAGCTCGCGGCCGAGGTGGGCGATCTGGCCGAGCGGGCGCGGGGCCGCAAGCTCAAGTCCGACGAGCTCGAGGGCGGCACCTTCACCATCTCGAGCCTGGGAGGGATCGGCGGCACCGCCTTCACCCCCATCGTCAACTGGCCGGAGGTGGCGATCCTCGGCGTCTCCCTGAGCGAGTGGCGGCCCGTCTACCGGGACGGCGACCTCGTCCCCCGGCTCCTGATGCCGCTGTCGCTCTCCTACGACCACCGGGTGATCGACGGCGCCTCCGCCGTGCGCT
>CAZIIB010000836.1:0-2095 GCA_964539125.1 uncultured Thermoanaerobaculia bacterium
GCACCATTGGTGCCATTCAGCACACCGATGTGATTGGAGAAACCTGCCAGGTATTCGTGAGCATACGCAATGTCGTCGATGTTGTCTCCGTTAACGTCCCCCGTCGCCACGGCGTTGGTCCAGAGGGACGGCATGGGAGCCGCCCAGAGAAGTCCGCCGGTCTGGCCGTTGATAGCGAGTATCGAATCACCGAGCGACGCCACAGCTACATCCAGGTATTGATCGCCGTTAAAATTGCCGACTCGAACGTCCTGGATGGCGTTATTGACCGGATACGTCCAGAGCGCCGTGCCGGTGGCGCCGTTAATGGCGTGGATCCGGCCGTCAGGCGTACCGCTGGTATTGTAGGAACCTCCGGCAATCACGTCGGCCACACCGTCGTCGTTGATATCGCCGACCGTCATGGCTCGTACGGCATCCTGAAGCAAATAGGTCCAGATGGTGTCGCCCGTAGCACCATCGAGCGCGTATACGCGCGACGGCTCACCGTAGTAATTCGGATCATTCTCGGCGGCGATCACGTCGGGGATCATATCGCCGTTGATATAGGCCGTGTCCAGATGCTGGACGGTCAGGTGAGCGTCGAAAGTCCACACGGCTTCGCCGGATGCTCCCTGTGCGAAGGCGGCGGAAGCTGTCAGCGCGACGGCTACGAACACGAGGCACAGCGCCGCCACAATTCGAGCGGGACCAATAACGCACCGACAATCACATGAGGTAGAACCTCTGAAAGATAACCTAAGCATATTGGATATCCTCTCAGATATGACAGGACATTGTAGGTAGTAATACTACTAAAATAGAAGATGTGGAGAATATGTCAAGGGGTCTCTGGAATCGAAAAGCGATACAAGTGATCCATTATCGGGTACGTTTCGCCGCCGTCTTCTTGACGCGTGATCGCGGTGCCCAGCGAAATCTCGCCAAGTCAACTACATCCGCGGATGTAAACGTGACCCCTTCCCTCTTCAGCAGCGTCCGCTGGAGTTCGTAGCCTCCTCCCTCCGGCAACGAAATCCGCCCCTGGCTATTAATAACACGCTGCCAGGGAAGCTTTTCCTTATCAGATGATGAGTGTAACACCCGGACAACCTGGCGCGCGCCTCGAGGATTGCCGGCCATTGTGGCTATCTGCCCGTACGTAGCAACCTTGCCTTGGGGAATCCGCTTTATCAAGCGTTTGACGCGTTCATGAAACGACTGCGTCGCCGTTTTGGCTTGTCTGACCATCAGAATCCTCTCCCTTCGCAACCGAGTCCTTGATGGAAGACTATACGAAGGCGAGAGCGTAGAGTTGTCTGTCAATGTCAGCAAAGATCCTGGGGGGCAGGTTTGCCCTCAAGCCTGACAAAGAAGTCGCATACCGTGATTTAACTACCGTTTGGGTCGATAGAAGTGCGTGCTCACGCCCTCGTAGATTTCGGCTGCCTCCATCACCGTTTCCGACAGCGTCGGGTGCGGATGGATTGACAGGCTGAGGTCGGTCACTTGCGTCGCCATTTCGACGGCCAGGACCAGTTCCGAAATCATTTCTCCGGCACCCTGCCCGCAAATTCCGCCGCCCAATATCCGTTCCGACTCGGGATCAACGACCAGCTTGGTGACGCCTTCGCTGCGGCCGAGCGTCGCCGCCCTGCCCGAGGCACGCCAGGGGAATGTCGCAACCTTGACGGTTTGTCCGCGTTCCTTCGCCTGCGTTTCGGTCAACCCGCACCAGGCGATCTCGGGATCGGTAAACACGACCGCCGGAATGGCTTCGGGCTCGAACGCCACCCGTTCGCCGACGATGCTCTCTACGGCCACGCGCCCCTCATGCGACGCCTTGTGAGCCAACATCGGTTCGCCGGCAATGTCACCAATAGCATAGATGTGCGATTCGGTTGTCCGGCGCTGTTCGTCTATCTTTATGAATCCCCGGTCTGTAACTTCAACCCGTGTGTTCTCCAGGCCGATGCCCTTGGAATTCGGCCGTCGTCCGACCGCCACCAGAACTTTCTCGAACAGGTGCGTCTGGACTTTGCCGTCTTTGGGCTGGTATTTCACCCGCACCCCGTTCTTCTGCTCTTTCAATTCCTTCACGGCTGTTTCCAACAAG
>CAZIIB010000837.1:0-2091 GCA_964539125.1 uncultured Thermoanaerobaculia bacterium
CTTGACCTCGGAGAGGACCGCCTTCAGGCGCTCCTCGAACTCGCCCCGGTACTTGGCGCCGGCGAGCAGCGCGCCCATGTCGAGGGAGAAGATCGCCCGGTCCTCGAGCCAGTCGGGGACGTCGCCGCGAACGATGCGCTGGGCGAGGCCCTCGACGATCGCCGTCTTGCCGACGCCCGGCTCGCCGATCAGGACCGGGTTGTTCTTGGTCTTGCGCGACAGGATGCGGATCACCCGGCGAATCTCCGAGTCCCGGCCGATCACCGGGTCCAGCTTGCCCGAGCGCGCCTGGGCCACCAGGTCGACGCCGTACTTGTCGAGGGCCTCGTAGGCCGACTCGGGGGTCGCCGAGGTCACGCGCTGGCTGCCCCGTACGGCGGTCAACGCCGCGAGGAACCCGTCGCGGGTGACGCCGTGGCGGACCAGGATCCGGCCGGCGTCGGTCGTCTCCCCCTCGTCGAGGAAGGCGAGGAGGAGGTGCTCGACCGAGACGTACTCGTCCTTGAGGCGCTTGGCTTCGTCCTCGGCCCGCACGAGGAGGCGCTGGAGGCGGTTCGAGACGTAGAACTTCCCGGCCTCGCTTCCGGGGCCGGAGACCGACGGCCGGCGGTCGAGCCCCTCCTCGACCTCCGAGCGCACGGCGCCGGCGTCCACGTCCATCCGGGCCAACAGGCGCGGGATCAGCCCCTCCGGCTGCTCGAGGAGGGCGGCCAGCAGGTGCTCGCCTTCCACCTCTTGGTGGCCGAAGCGCAGGGCCTTGGTCTGGGCCGCCTGGACGGCCTCTTGCGATTTCTGGGTCAGCTTGTTCAGGTCCATGGTGTCTCGTCCCTTCGTCGGTCGCCACCACCCGCCCCGGCCGAGGCGGAGCTCGGCCGCTTCAGGCGGATGATGCCGGTTTCAGCCCCGGGGGTCGAAGTCCGATGCCTCCTGCAGTTTCTCGTAGAGCTCCCGCTCTTCGCTCGTCAGCTCCTCGGGAACGACGATCCGAAACTCGGCGTACAGGTCGCCGGCCTCGCCCTTGCGGCGGGGAAACCCCTTGCCGCGGAGTCGTATCCTGCGGCCCGACGACGTGCCGGCGGGGATCTTGACCCGCGCCGTGCCGTTCAGGGTCGGAACCTCGGCCTCCCCGCCGAGGGCCGCTTCCCAGGGCGCGATCGGCACCACCGCCAGGAGGTTGGTGCCCTCGAGCTGCAGCCGGGGATGGGGGAGCACCTCGACCCGCAAGTAGAGGTCTCCCGCTGGCCCGCCTCCGGCGCCCGGAAGCCCCTGACCTGCCAGTCGAATCTTGCCGCCGGGCTTGACCCCGGGGGGGATCTTCACCGCCAGGGTCTTGCTCCCGCCACTGGTCGGGTCGGTGAGGGTCAGCTCCCGCCGGCCGCCGCGGGCGGCCTCCTCGAGAGAGAGGGAGATGGACGCCTCCTGATCGGCGCCCCGCCGCGCCGGGGGCCGGCCGGCCGGCCGGCCCCCGAAGCCCGCGCCGGCGCCTCGGAACCCACCCATCCCCGCCTGGCCGAAGAGCATCTCGAAGAAGTCGGAGAAGCCGGAAGCGTCGCCGAAGCCGGGGCCGCCGCCTTCGAACCGGAACCCGCCGCCGCCCTGGCCGAAGTCGAACTCGACGCCCTCCCAGCCCGGAGGCGGAGCGCCAGTCTGGCGCGCCTGTTTCCACGCCTGGCCGAACTGGTCGTACTTCTTGCGCTTCTCCGGATCTTTCAGGACCTCGTAGGCCTCGCCGATCTCCTTGAACTTGGTCTCGGCGTCAGGCACCTTGGAGACGTCCGGGTGATACTTGCGGGCGAGCTTCCGGTAGGCCTTCTGGATGTCTTGCTGGGAAGCGTCGCGGGCCACGCTGAGCGTCTCGTAGTAGTCCTTGTACTCCAAGTGGGATTCTCCCTCGCCTCACGTCGTCCGCAGAAGAAATCTTAGTGCGCGGCACTCAACTTGTAGAACAGGGCGCAACGCCGCCCCATTCCCGCGGCTTCACGAGCCGGTGGGGCGGTGAAGCGAGCGGTTTGCCGGTATGGGAAGGGAGGGAGGGAGCACGGCGCCGCCGCCGTGGAGGCAGCGGCGCTCGACCGCAGGAGCAGCTTCGGA
>CAZIIB010000838.1:0-2091 GCA_964539125.1 uncultured Thermoanaerobaculia bacterium
GATCCCTCCCGAGGGTCACCTGAAGGTCCTCGCTCTCTGACCCACCCCGTGGGACGGGATGGACGGCCACCCCGCCCGCGGCTGAGGGCCACCCGACGAGAGGTGGCGTTTCCCCGGGACCCTGAACAGAATCTGTTGACAGAAACTGGGACGAGTGCCCGGAGCCGTTCGGGACCGTCCTCGGTGAAGGATCGCGCTCCCAGCGAGGAGGGGTGGGCGCATGGTGCAGGGGGGAAGCTCCCGAGGCGAGCTGGGTCTCGCAGCGCTCCTGTCCGCCGGGCTGCTGGCGAGCGCCTTGGCCTGTGCCGGAGCTCGGCCCGCCTCCGCTCCGGCCGCCGCGCCTCCCGCCGCCGTCCGGGTCGCCCCGCAGAGCTCTTGGGAAGAGGCGATCCTCTACGCCGTCCTCCTCGACCGCTTCGCCGACGGCGACCGGGCCAACGACCAGGACGTGCAGCCCGGGGGCAAGGGCACCTTTCACGGCGGGGACCTTCGGGGGCTCACCGCCCAGCTCGACGAGCTCGCCGACCTCGGGGTGACCGCCCTCTGGATCACCCCCGTGGTCCGGAACATCCCCGGCTTCGTCACCGGGGCAGGCTTCCCCGACTGGGCGTACCACGGGTACTGGGCCGACGATTTCACCCGCCTCGACCCGCGCTTCGGCACCGAAGCGGACCTCGCCGGCCTGGTGGACGCCGCCCACGCCCGGGGCATGGCGGTCCTCCTCGACGTGGTCTACAACCACGTGGGCTACGGTTCGCGCTACCTCACCGATCCCGCCACCCGCGGCTGGTTGCGCAGCGAGGAGACCGGGACCTGCGGGACGGACGACCTGACGCTCTGCGTCGCCGGGCTGCCCGACCTCAAGACCGAGCTCCCCGAGGTCGCGGACTACCTGATGGACGCCCACCTGGGGCTCGCCCGGCGAACCGGCGTCGACGGCTTCCGCCTCGACACGGTCAAGCACGTCTCCCACGACTTCTGGCGCCGCCATCGCGAGCGCACGCGTGCCGAGCTGGGCACGGGCTTCTTCCTCCTGGGCGAGGTCTGGGGCGGTGACGCCAGGGTCCTCGATCCGTGGTTCGAGGGCGACGAGCTCGACGCCGGCTTCGACTTCGGCTTCTCCGGCAGCACCCTCGCCTTCCTCCAGGGGCGTGGGCGCACCGTCGCCTTCGAGCACTACCTGGAGGGCCGCCAGAAGGTCCGCCCGGGCCACCTCCTGGCCCACTACCTCTCGACCCACGACGTGCCCACCGCCCTCTACCTCCTGGGTGGCGACCGCGAGCTCTTCCGCCTCGCGGCGCTCCTCGAGCTGACCGTCCGCGGCCTCCCGGTCATCGACTACGGCGAGGAGGTGGGGCGCCCGGGGGGCGAGTGGCCCGAGAACCGGAGCGACATGCCGTGGGGGGACCGGCCGGTCGAGCCGGGGGCGGGCCGGCCCCGGGACGAGGGCCTGCGCCGCGACTATCAACGCCTGATCGCCCTGCGACGGGCCCATCCGGCGCTCTGGCGCGGCGACCACGCGGCCCTCGCCACCGACGGCGACCTGCTGGTCTTCGCCCGCCGCGACCCGGCGGGGCCGGATGCCGTGGTGGTGGCGGTCAACCGGGGCGCCCAGCCGGCCTCGGCCCGCTTCCAGGCGCCGGCGGCCTGGGCTCCTTCCGGGTCAGCAAGCCCGGAGGTGACGGACGCCTGGGGCACCGGGACGGTCCCGGTCGTCGACGGCTGGATCGAGATCACGGTGCCACCGCGGAGCGGGCGCATCCTGGTGGCCGGCCCACCGACCCGGGCTCCGGGGGAGGAGTGACGTCATGGCCGAGGTGGTGCTGTCCGGAGTGACCAAGCATTTCGGCGACGTCGTGGCGGTGGACACGGTCGACCTCGAGATCCTCGACGGCGAGTTCATGGCGCTCGTCGGGCCCTCCGGCTGCGGCAAGTCGACGTTGCTGCGCATGATCGCCGGGCTCGAGGAGATCACCGACGGGACGATCGAGATCGGGGGCCGCGTGGTCAACGACGTGCCGCCCAAGGACCGGGACATCGCCATGGTGTTCCAGAGCTACGCCCTCTACCCCCACATGACCGTGCGCCAGA
>CAZIIB010000839.1:0-2088 GCA_964539125.1 uncultured Thermoanaerobaculia bacterium
TAGAGGCGCTGCACCAGCTTCACGAAGGTGGACTTGCCCGAGCCGGTGGGGCCGACCAGCGCCACCTTCTCGCCCGGCGCGATGGCGAGGCTGAAATCCCGATAGAGCGGCGCCGGCTGGTTCTTGTAGGCGAAGGTCACCGCCTCGAAAGCGATTGCGCCGAGGTCCGGCCGGAACGCCGTCGCGTCCGGACGGTCCAGCACGTCCGGCGCCTGGCGCATGTAGCCGGCCACGTCCTCCGCGTCGTCGATGGCCTTCTGAAGCTGGCGCACGTTCTCGCCGACATTCCGCAGGTAGCCGCCCATCAGCATGAAGGCGGTGATGGCGAAGGCCACGTCGCCGGGCGTGGCGCGGCCTCTGGACCACTGCCAGACCAGAAGGCCCGTGAGCCCCGCCTCCAGCATGATCTGCAGCACGTTCATCAGCGCCCAGACGTGGCTGCCGCGGAACCAGGTGTGGATCACCGCCGCACGCCAGTCGGCCATCACGCCGGCGAAGCGGGCCTCCTCGCGCGTCTCCGCGCCGAAGGCCTTCACCGTGGCGTTGGAGGTTATGGCGTCCGCCAGGGCGCCGCCGATGCGGGAGTCCAGGGCGTTGGATTTCAGGTTGGCGGGCCGCACATAGCTTGAGGTCAGCCACAGATTCAGGCCGATGTAGGCGACCACCATCACGCCGGTGAAGGCGCCCACCACCGGCCAGCGGATCGCCATGAAGATACTGAGGCCGCCCAGCACCAGGATCGCCGGACCCAGGCCCATCATCACCACGTCGGAGATGGTGTCGTAGCCCCACATCGCCCGGCTCACCCGCCGCACCGTGGCGCCGGCGAAGGTGTCGGCGTGCCAGTCGGAGGAGAAGGACTGCACGGCGCGAAAGCCCTTGTTGGTCATCTCCTCCATATTGCGGGCCGCGAACACGCTCCAGAAATAGCCGAACAGGTTGCGCGGGATGGCGTAGGCGGCGAACACGATCACCATGATCAGCCACGCCGCCCAGGCCAGCGGGATCGAACGGGCGGGGTCGGCCACCGCGTCCACCAGCCGGCCGGAGGCCCAGGGCGTGGCCAGGTCGAAGGCCACCGCGATCAGGGTCAGCGCCACGCTGGCCGTAAGCAGCCACGGCCGGCGCATCCACTGCGCGGCGATGAAGGCCAGCACCTGGCCGTTGGACAGCACGCGCCGGCGCGCGCCGTCTTCAGAGTCTTCAACCGTGTCGGTCATGGTCGGTCCAAAAAAAGCCGGCCAGGATAGTTGAGCTTCGCATCACGCGGAAATCGCTCTTGGCCGCTTTCGCGTCAGGCTGGCGCGAAGGTCACGGGAACCTCGGGGGAACCAAGGGCCGTCCGGTCACCGGCGGGCGAAAGGCTTGCCGAAGTCGGCGGTCTTGGCGAAGGCGCTGAGCGCTTTGAACAGCCCCTCGCGGCTCGTAAAGCGGCAGGTGACGAAGCTCTTGCCCTCGAAGGACGCCCCGCCCAGCACGGCGGCGGCGTGGGCGTCCTTGTTGTCGCACTCGGGCGCCGCTTCATAGACCTTGCCCCGGTCCATGTAGGCCACCGCATAGAGGAAGTCGTCCGAGCCCATGTCCCGCTCGGCCAGGGCGTAGAGCCGCCGGTCGTGCGCCACGCCCAGCGGGTTGATCCAGAGCTCGCCCGGCCCTTCCCAGCTTCCGTCCTCCTTGGAGAACCAGATCGCGTAAGAGCCGTCCGGCTGCGCCTTCAGCCGCGCCGCGGTCTGTTTGTCGCGGGCGTAGTCGCCGTCCGGGACCGGGCGCACCGCCTTGGCCGGGTCGAGCAACAGGGCGCCGGAGACATAGCAGCCGGAAAGCAGAACGCCCGCCAACACCAGCAGCGCCAAGCCTCGCATGGTCCGCGCCTCCCTTTCAGGGATCAGCAGGATACCACCGTGCGCGCGCCACGCCTCGCCGGAACTTGATCGCGCGCGCGGCCCGGCGCAGGACTCGGCGCCATGAGCGCCGCCGCCCGCCTTCCCGACGCGCCGCCCGACAATTGGGTGGACCGTTTCGCGCCACAGAGCTTGCGGCCTTGGCTGAAGCTCGCCCGCTTCGACCGGCCGGCCGGCGCGTGGCTGC
>CAZIIB010000840.1:0-2086 GCA_964539125.1 uncultured Thermoanaerobaculia bacterium
GCTCGTGACCGTGCTCGAGACCATGTCGGGCGTGTACATCGAGAGCGCGTCGACGACGATCGAGCTGCTGGGCAAGAGCCTGACGTCGGAGGAGGTCGTCGCGCACCTGGAATTCGCGCGGCGGATCAGGGAATCTCTCGCTCGGTTTGCTTTGGAGTTGGGGAGGCTTACCGCGGCACGGCCGGCCACGGACGGGGTGCCGGACACTTCGAGGGAAGGGGCGGGATAGAGTGCCGCGTGCTGACGTGTGCCAGCCAAGTTGCGCGCCCCGGAGAGGTAGGGCTTGCCGTTGTTGCGGTCGCCATTGCCCTGGTTGCGCTGCCCGGTGAGCAGCAGGTCCCCTCTATGCTACGCTGGATCTAGGAGGCCGATGCCTCGGAGCCGACTGGACCGAATTCGCCATTGCATACGCCGCCGGCAGTACGACATGACGGCGCACGCGATGGAGGAGATGGCAGAGGATCTCCTCGACGTGCTCGATGTGGAGAACGCTGTGCTGACGGGACGGATCACCCGTACCGACAAGGATGACCCTCGCGGCACGAGGTATGTCGTCACGGGGGTTGCCGCGAACACGCGGACGACAGTGGGTGTCGTGGGGCGTTTCGTCGGCCCTCGTCGTTTCCTGATCATCACGGTCTACGAGATGACGTAGGCGGAAAAAGGCCATGTACGGATACAAGTGTCAGTACTGCTCGGGGACGGTGCAGCCCAAGAAGGTCGCGATCGAAGGCTTCAAGCACAAGAAGGGGTTCATCCTCCTCGAAGACGTGACCATCGGTGTCTGCGACACGTGCGGCAACCGCTACTACACGGCAGACATTCTCCACGCCGTGCACGACCTGGCTACCGGGGAGACACCGCCGGAGCGAACCACCCCCGTGCCGGTGGCTCACATGACGTAGAAGTGCCGCCAAGGTGCCGACCAAAGAGAAAGTGCCACCCACTTTTCAGGGATCGGCTTCGCTCCGGGTTCTTGCCGGGCCCGGGTGGCGCGCGGCGCTCCAACGCCTGCCGCACCCCGCCCGGTGCGCGGCGGCCTCCGCTGTCGCGAGAGGAGCATGCGAGAAGGAATCACCGGCAACTTGGGACCGGCGGAGATCCTGCCAAGTCGGCCTTCACGCCAGGCGCTTCGCCGCGGCGCGGAGCTCGCCAGCGATGGCTTCGAGGTCTCCCAGGTCGTTGCGGATGATCTCGAAGAGCTCCTCGGGGGTGACGTTCTCGTAGTGGTGGACGAGGCGGTTGCGGTAGCCGGCGATCTTGGTGAAGCGCTCTGCGAGCTCGGGATTCTGAATCAGCCCGCGCGCTGTCGCTTCGCGGGCGATCTCCTTGTACTCGAGCTTGCTCAGACCGAATCCCTTGGCCAGGATGTGGCGAGCGGTGTCGAAGAGTGCCTGGATGCCGTGTCGAAGGAGCGAGTCGGCAGCTCGCGGGGTTCGGCGGTCCGTCCGGAACTCCTCGAGTGAGCCTGCGGGCAACGCCCGAAGCTCCTCGACGCAGCCATCCATGTACGCGAGGCGGTCGTGGACGATCTTGAGGCTGATCCCGGTGGGGGTCACGTCGTGCTCACTCCGAAAGTCTCCTCCTCGATCCGGCGCTGGATGGGGAGGAGCTCCTCGGCCCGGTTCATGATGTAGAGCTCGTAGTAGTCCGCGGCGTCGGAGTCGGTGGCGAGGACGCGATGGCCTTCGTCCATCGCCTGGAACTGGAAGAGGGCGTCGACGCGCTGAAGAGGTACGAGGTCCACTTGCAAGGGGTCGAAGACGTCCTCGAGCGCTACCTGGAGGGAAGCGAGACGGCGGAAGTCGGGTTCCTCGCGGCCCCGGTAGACGACCCCCACGTCGAGGTCCGAGCCCTCGCGCTCGACCGAGCGGCCTCCGAGCACCGCCAAGCCGTCGTCGGCGCGGGAGCCGAAGAGGTAGACGGAGAGAAGCCCGTGCTCACGAGCGATGCGATCGAGCTCGGCCCGGCGGTCCATGATGCCCAGATCCTACAGCGGAGAGGCCGGAGCCGGCAGCCAGGAAATACCCGTACCCGGCACCACACCAGGCCAGGCGGTCGGTTCCGGAGACAGATGCAAGACGAT
>CAZIIB010000841.1:0-2084 GCA_964539125.1 uncultured Thermoanaerobaculia bacterium
TCGCCCCGGATCACGTGGGTCACGCCCATGTCCATGTCGTCGGCCACCACCGACAGGTGGTAGGTCGGCGAGCCGTCGGAGCGGAGCAGGATGAAGTCGTCGAGGGCCGCCTCCTCGCCGAACTCGACCTCGCCCCGCACCAGGTCCCGGAAACGAATCGGGAGCTCCGGGAGCTTGAAGCGCAGGGCGAAAGGGGCACCCTCGGCGAGCTTCGCCTCGACCTCCTCCGGGCTCAACGAGAGGCAGCGGCGCGGGTAGCGGAAGGTGCGCTTCGCCTCCTGCGCTTCGCGGCGCATCGCCTCGAGCTCCTCGGGGCTGCAGAAGCAGCGGTAGGCCTTGCCCTCTTCGAGCAGGCGCCCGGCCAGCTCGCGGTGGCGTTCGACGCGCTCGCTCTGGAGGAACGGTCCCTCGTCCCACTCCACCCCGAGCCAGGCGAGGGCCTCCTGGATCTGGCGGGTCATCGCCTCGTCGGAACGCTGGCGGTCGGTGTCCTCGATCCGCAGGATGAAGGCGCCGCCCCGGTGGCCTCGGAGCAGCTCGTTGTAGATCGCCGTGCGCGCCCCTCCGACGTGGAGATAGCCCGTGGGCGAGGGAGCGAAGCGCACCCGGACGGGTGCCGTGGAGGCGTTCTCGGTCATGGCTTGATTCGATGCGAGAGGTGGTTTTCGGCGGGCGGCGATGCCCGGGCGACCAGCTCGTGAAGCTACCACGGGCGGGCGGCCTCCTCAACCGACCGAGGCTATACTTGGGATGCCCTCCGGGAGGAACTCGCAATGGCCGATCGACTCGACAGCGTCCTCGTCGCCACCGACTTCTCGCCCCCTTCGGAGCTGGCGTTCTCCTGGGGCGCCCAGATCGCCCGCTCCCACGGCGCACGCCTCCTCCTGGTCCACGTGCTCGCCCCGCCCATGCCGGTGGCCGACTTTGCGGCGCCTCCCCTGACCCTCGACGAAGAGCTCCGCGAGGCGGCCCGCGAGCGCATGGACGAGCTCCTCGCCGCACCCTCCCTCGACGGCCTCGAGACCGAGGGCATGCTGCTCGACGGCATGCCGGCCCAGGCGGTGCTCACCGCCGCCGGCGAGAGCCACGCCCACCTCGTCGTGGTGGGTACCCGCGGTCTCACCGGCTTCCGCCACCTGCTGCTCGGCTCGACCGCCGAGCGGATCGTCCAGGGGGCGGAGGTGCCCGTGCTCTCCGTGCACCCCGAAGATCCCCGGCCGGAGGAGGCGCCGCGGATCCTGCTCGTGCCGACCGACTTCTCGAGCGACGCCGCGGCGGCCCTCGCCGCGGCCGATCACTGCGTGTCGCTCAGCGACCGGGAGACGCGGGTGATCCTGCTCCACGTGTTCCACGTGCCCGCCGAGTACCGCTCCTACGGCCCGGCCGGCACCTTCTTCAAGTTCACCGACGAGCTCCGCGACAGCCTCCGCGACCGGCTCGAGGAGCTCGCCGCCCCGATGCGCCGGGAGAAGCTGAAGATCGAGCTGATGACCGCCGAGGGCATCCCGGCGGAGGTGATCGTCCGGGTGGCGACCGAGCGCAAGGTGGACCTGGTGGCCATGGGAACGCACGGCCGCTCGGGCCTCGCCCACCTCCTCATGGGTTCCACCGCCGAACGAGTCGTCCAGCACGCCCCCTGCCCGGTCCTCACCGTGAGACGCCCCGCGGAGGCCCCAGCCTAGCGTCCAGCGCCCGGCGCCCGTGGAGGCGCTGGGCCGGCCGACGCGGAGGTCGGCCGCTTCATACGGGTTCGGACACCCACTCTCAACCGCCGACCCCACCCATCCCTCTCCCCCCAGCCCCCGTTCGGGGTTCGCCGCATCCCCCAACCCGCGTTCGGCGCGCCATCCCGACGAAGGGGCCAAGCCATGCCTTGCTCGGTTCACGCAGGCCCGGGGATCGCGCAAGGGTTCGCCGGCGCAGTTAGCCGCCGAACCCTGGCCGGCCCCGGGCCGTCGCCGCTCCGATCCCGCCCCAACTGGCTACGCCACCCAAACCGTCTTCACATTCACGAACTCCAAGATCCCGAACGCCGAAAGCTCCCGCCCGTACCCCGAATCCTTCACCCCCCCGAACGGCAACCG
>CAZIIB010000842.1:0-2083 GCA_964539125.1 uncultured Thermoanaerobaculia bacterium
GCACACTTTCCTCCCCGCCGAACGGGCCTTTCTTTACCGGGACATTTTCGATTTTATCCATCACATCGAACCCGTCGAGCACCATCCCGAAAACGGTATACTTTCCGTCCAAAGCCGGAGCAGGTTGAAAACAGATGAAGAACTGACATCCCGCCGAATTTATACCTGGTCCCCGCGCCGCCGACAGAGTGCCGCGTATATGGGGAAGGTCCGAAAATTCCGCCGGGAGAGTGTATCCCGCCGAGCCGGTCCCGTTGCCGTTCGGGTCGCCTCCCTGCATCATATAGCCTTTGATTACCCTGTGAAAAGTCAGCCCGTTGTAGAAACCCTGATGTATGAGCGACAACATGCTGTCTACATGTATCGGGGCCACGTCGCGGTACAATTCCAATTCGATCGTCCCGTAGTTCGTATCGATGGCTATTTCGGGATTGGATGCAAGACGCTTATCCCGGCCGCATCCGATGGCCAGGATAAGCGCTAATATTGAAAAGATTACAAATTTGCGGTTCATCGACTGCGGAGCTTCCTATTCCTCCTTCGCCGCGGCCGGTTTGACATCCTTGAGCACCGTCATCTTTTCCATGATAACGTCGTCAACCGGCAGAGCGTTCTCGCCGGTCATCGGGTTACGTTTGACCGGGACGTTCTCGATCTTGGTCAGCACGTCGTCGCCCGACATCATTTTGCCAAACACGGTATACTTGCCGTCGAGGAACGGGGCTTTTTTAAACACGACAAAAAACTGGCAAGAGGCACTGTTGGGATCCTGCGCCCGGGCCATCGAGAGAATGCCGCGATCGTGCGGAATATCGGAAAACTCGGACTTGAGATTATAACCGGCGTTGCCGGTGCCGTTGTCTTTGGGATCGCCGGTCTGCATCATGAAGCCCTTGATGATGCGGAAGACTTTGCGGCCGTTATAGAAGCCTTCTTTGGCACGGGCCAGCATGCTGTCCACGTGGGCCGGGGCGACATCACGATAGAGTTCGAAAGTCATTGTGCCGAAATTGGTCTGAATGGCAATTTCGGGATTGTCCGCATTGCGTTTGACGTATTTTTCCATTTCAGTTTTTTCCTTGGGAGCGGTTTTGCCGTCGTCGGCGGGTTTGTCACCGGCCAGGACGATCCCGAAAGCCGCGAACATGAAAAGGGTTAAAAAAAGAAAGTGTTTCATGGAGTCGTTTCTCCTTTCCAAAGGTGATGATTCTCAATTTTGGGCCGCAATATACCCTTTTGGAATTATACTGTCAATTTCTAACACAGCCTAAAAAATAAGCCCGATTAGGCCCTCCTCTGGCTTGGTGCCCCACCACTTTAGTGGTGGGAATTTTTATCTACGCGAAATTGCTGTGATTGATATGCCCCGGGTCGCCCACAGCTTGCTGCGGGATCCTCTGACCATTGCATCGTCGGGAACCCTTTCTCGACGACCCCCGCTCCGCGTGGCCACTTCAAACTTTGCGTGACCGGCAGACGCCCTCGTCTGCCGGTTGTATGAATTGTCACTGATGCCCGGTCTTGTATGACGAAACCCCTGCGGTTTCGACATCTTTCTTGCCACCCATATTCCATTTACTAATGATTCGCTTCTATGGCGCAACACCCCATCACCTTAGAGCGGCTTGGGTGGCCCACCCTTTAGGGTAGGTTTCCTACGCGAAATTTATATGCCCCGGGTCGCCTGCAGCTTGCTGTCGGATTCCGCGACTTATTGCTCATAAAACACTTTTTTTTTGAGGTCACAAATTGTGATCTCAAAGCCCTGGTAGCTCGCCCCCCGCGGTTTCGACATCTTCATTGCACGACCCACGTTTTTTTGATCCCGACAGTGAACGTCGATCCGCCTGGCCTCCACGCCTTATGCCATCTGGCTCACCATAAAAGAGTCTGTGCTATCGGGTTCAACGAGCCAGAAATCGATGAGCTACCTGCCCGGTTGGTCTTTGACGCAGCGAACCGACATACCAAAGTCTTTATTATAATCGAGGCGATAAATTGTGGCATAAAAGTAATTCATTCCATGGAACCAAGCTGTGATGCTACTGGACTCCGTAGAGGACCAAAATGTTGCATATTCCCC
>CAZIIB010000843.1:0-2082 GCA_964539125.1 uncultured Thermoanaerobaculia bacterium
AATCGCGGTAGAAACGGCCAGTTACCCAGCCGCCCCCGCACAAATCCCGGCGTGCGGATTTCCCGCACCGGGCTCTTCAGAGTAACTCGCTTTGCACGCAGCATCATCTCAGAAGTTGTGGCAGATACGTGGACTGACTAGCTGGAATGTGTTTAGCAGACCGGAAAATCCTTTCCAGGTGTAACTCTTACGCTGACTTCGGCGGTTGAGCGATCGGAATAAGATTCCCTTTATCTGATAAAAGAAGTCGCTGATGCTTTCGTAATTGCCGCGAAGTCCATAATAGTTGTAATAACCCCGAAGCTTTCGATTGAGTTTAGCGAACAGGACCCGCTTAGGTAGACGGCAGTGCTTCTTACTCCAGTCTTTGAAGTTCGCCAGCGCAGCCCGATATTTCTTACGGGCTGTGCACCGTCTGATTACAAGCTTGCGCTTCGCGGTGAGTACCCAACGAAATTCAAAGCCCAGAAACTCGAAAGCGCCACGGTGCGTTCTGTCCACACAACTGAATCGCATCAGCCGAGTTTTGTCCTCGGCGATTTCCAGTCCATAACAGGCCAGACGTTTTCCGAGCACATCATAGAAACGCTTGGCATCTGATTCGTACTGAAAAGCGCAGACAAAGTCATCGGCGTACCGACAGAGGTAGGCCTTTCCTTGACAGTTTACTTTAACCACTTCTTCAAACCACATATCCAGTACATAGTGCAGGTATACATTAGCCAATATCGGTGAAACAATTCCACCTTGCGGCGTTCCCGTCTGTGGGTGTATAACCTGTCCATCCGTGTCTAATATTCCCGCTTTGAGCCATTTGCGGATGAGATTCAGAAACGGCTTGTCGTCGACTCGTTGCGCCAACATCTCCAACAATTTGTCCTGATCGATGTTGTCGAAAAATGCTCGGATGTCCGCTTCCACCACATAGTGATAGCGTCCGCTTTGCAGTATCGCGCTGAGTTCCCGTAGCGCATCATGTGCACCTTTTCCGGGTCGGTAGCCATAACTACACGAGAGGAAATCCTGCTCATATATGGCTTCCAGTATCTTTGCGACCGCTATTTGCAGCAGCTTATCCGCTATGACGGCTAATCCCAATGCCCGCAGCTTGCCATTGAGCTTCGGAATATATTTTCTGAGCACCAGTTTCGCCCGATACCGTTTCTGTTTGACCTGCTCGACCAAGGCATCGATGTTGCCTTTCAGGTTTTCTTCGTACTCGGCGACAGTTTGTTTATCCACTCCCGGCGTTGCGCGCCGGTTTATGAATTGCCAACACCATAGTAGGAAACCTGCCGTGAGCATGCCACTCAGATTTCGGAACCGATGCGTTTTATCGGTTGATGCTTTATTTGCTATTCCCCGCAGTGAGGTGTGCTTCATGTTTACTCCAGTTCTTCATGCCCGGATGAAGTTTCCTTTGCGGGCTACATTACTCTGCTGATCCCTTCCCCATGTGATCGGCCCTACCGTCTCAGAGTACTATGGATCAGTCTGACTTCCCATCAGCCTTCAGCTTTCCTCACCTTCCGGCTTGGTCGGCTTACCTGCCTCGACTCGACTTAGGTTTTGGCTTAGCTCTGTGTCCAGGTTTCCCCTTACGTGCCTCAATATCCACATACCTTGTCGTGCCGCCAGGAACCGATGGGATCTCCCAAGTTCTCAACGCTTCTCTTCTTACATGCCAGGCGCTTGTGACCCCGGCAGGCCCTCGGGACTCTCACCATGCTGAACCTTAGATCGACGTTTGTTTTCTCCGTTCGTTGCCTGGTTTCCCGGCAGTGCCACAATATTTCGATCATAGTTTAGCTAACGAGTCCTCTGTGTTGGCTTCCGCAAACGGTACTGCGTCGCCACCTGCATTGTCGGTATTAACGAGGCTGATCCGCTTCAGGGTGGTGCATCACCCCTCTGGCCTGCAAGATTCTCTGTGTACGCTTCACAACCCTTGTTCTCGCATGCCGCAGATCGCTCCGCAGACACCGTTCCGCAAGTCGCGCAACACTCGATACGGGTGGGCGGTTAGCTGTCCTTGTCAAACACTTTCACAAGAAAAATACTGACACTTAAAGATTCAGAAGA
>CAZIIB010000844.1:0-2072 GCA_964539125.1 uncultured Thermoanaerobaculia bacterium
GTTGGCGAAGTCGATGTCGTCGCCGAGGGCGCCGTCGAAGCCGATGCGCGAGATCCGGCGGCCCGGGTCGATCTGCGCGTAGTAGGTGACCAGGCTGCGCCCGAGCACCCGATCCCCGACTCGAAGCTCCTCGCGAGCCACGAGCTCGGCGCCGGCCGTCAGGTTGTGCACCCCCTGGACCTGGACGCCCGGATCGGTCTGGCGCTGGATCAGGTCGCCGTTCGGAGACTGCACGTAGCGCACGATGGCGTACGGCTGCACGCGGCGGAAGACGCCGCTCTGCGGGCTGCCGAGAAGGTTCCACCCACTTTTCAGCCCGGGCCGCTAGCCCGCCGCCTGCCCCGCTACCTCCTCCACCGCGCGGCGGATGAACCGGCTGCGCTCCCTCCATTCGGGGAGCGGCGGGATGAACTGGTCGGGTGAGGCCAGCTCGACGTTGACCTGCAGCTCCTCCTTGAGCTTCGGAATCGCCCGGAGGAGCTCGTCGCTGTCGGGGATGAGCTTGAGGTCGATGTCCACCGTGCTCGCGCGGAAGCCCAGGAGCACGGCGGAGGCGACCTTCACTCCCGCAGGTGCCTCGGAGATCGTGAGCGTCGGGGAGCACTTCAAGGTCTCGAGCCGGCTCTTCGAGGTGGTGGGCCCGGACGGGGCGGTGTCCCAGGTGAGGGTATGGTGCTCCGCCTTCTGTCCCGACGACAGCCCGCCGGCCGGGTGCGAGCCGCGGCCGAGTGGACAATGCAGCTTGTGCGGTTGTCACGGCGCCGGCGTTTGCACGTGCAACCGTCTCGTGCTCGAGTGAGAGGACGGCCCCCCGGCGGGCGGCGGGGGTAGAACCCGGCGGGCCTCGGAGATCTTCGAGCCGTAGCCGAAGGCGCGCCGAAGCGGGGCGAGAGGACGAGAAGATGCCAGGGTCAACCGGGGTGAAGTGGCAGGAGGCCCGGAGCTGCTAGCATTTCTCCTGATGGATGAGCTGGCGCAGCGCATTCGGAGGCTCGCAGCGGGGCTTCCGATCTCGGTCCTCGTGCTCTTCGGCTCCCGGGCAACCGGGCGGGCGCGGCCGGGGAGCGACCTCGACGTTGCGGTGCTCCCGGCGCGCGGCCACGGCCTTTCGCGGCGCAAGCTCCAGGCGCGCCTCGCCTCGGCGCTCGCCGATCTGGCGCCGGACGGTCGGATCGACGTGGTGTTTCTCGACGAGGCGCCGGAGCTCTTGCGCCAGCGAATCATGGAGAAGGGACAGGTCGTGATCTGCGAGGATCGTGTCGCCTGGCGAGACCTCCGTGTAGCCACCATGCGCGAGCACGCCGACCGGGAGTACTACCGCAAGATCCTGCGCGAAGGGCAACGGCGTAGGCTCACCGAAAGGACGACGAGTGGTCGATCGGGACGTGCTCTCCGCTCGCTTGAGCGCGTTGGAAAGCTACCTGGCTGAGCTACGGAGCCTCCAGGGAAGGAGCCGGGAAGAGTTCGTGGGCGAGCCAGCTCTCCACGACCTGGCCGAGAGGTACCTGCACCTGGCTTGCGAGGCCGTCGCCGACATCGCCCACCACGTGATCGCCGACGAAGGGTACCGCCAGCCGGCGAACTACAAGGACGCCATGGAGGTTCTCCGCGAGGAGGGCCTCATCGGCGAGCATCTGGGCGCGCATCTCAAGGAGTGGATGGGCTTCCGCAACGTTCTCGTGCACCTCTATCTCGCCATCGATCACGAGCGGACCTGGAAGACTCTCCAGGACGACCTCGGTGACCTCGAGGACTTCGCGGCCGCGATGGCGGGGCTTCTCGGCTGAACGGCGCAACCTCGCGCGCGCTGAGGGCGCGGAAGGCGCGTTCGAAAGAACTCTCGCATTCGGCGGCGTTCTCGAAGCTCACGAAGCGGCCCACCCAGGCGTTGTAATGGGAGGCGCCATCCTACCACTGGAAGGCGTAGGAGACCTTGGTGAAGAGGGTGCGGTCGAGGGGCTGGAGGTCGCCGGAGCCGTCCCGGGCCCGGTCGTCGGCATAGCCCACGAAGAGCACGGTCTGCCAGTTGAGGCGGTAGGCGAAGAGGGCCGAGCCGTTGAACGAGCCGCTCC
>CAZIIB010000845.1:0-2070 GCA_964539125.1 uncultured Thermoanaerobaculia bacterium
GCGGATCGGCGCCGCCCTCGACGCCGCGATGAGCGGAGCGCCCAAGGCCCCGGTGGTCGATTTCCGGGACTGGGCCTCCCGCAGCTGACCGGCGCTCCCCCACTCTCTCACTCCGAACCGCCCGGAGGGTGTCTATCGAGCTTGGCGGGCTCTTCCATGAATGCGGAATTCCCGCGTACTTGAGCGTGCTTGATAGGACAGCGACGCCCCTGTCATGCCTCGGGGCAGGGAGCCCCGAGCTGCCCGGGTTCAGAAGGAGGGGGTATGGCCACCTACAGCCTGAGGCGATTCACCCGGCCGGAGATCCTCCGCAAGATCGACCGCCGGCTCCTGCTGCGATTCCTTGATCCCTACAGGGCCTTCTTCGCGGCGCGCGGCGTGGCGCTTCCGGCCGCCGACGGCGGCTCCGGGGAGATCGACTCCGATGGGCTGGCAAAGGTCTTCATGGCGCCGGACGCCGACACACCGGGCGATCTCGTCGACGCCCTCTTCCTCGTCGACGAGATGGCGACCGAAGAGGGGATGGACGACCTCCTCGATGCGGCCCAGCAGGCCGGCATCTCACTCGACGGCTCTCCGGACGACTCCCCCGCGGACGTGGCGCTCCGCGCCTGGCTCGACGCGCGGGGGTTGCTGGAGCAACGGCACAGCGAGCAGTACCTTACAAACGCTCGCTCGTTCGAGTACTACCAGACCGAGAGCGAAGCGAGGGTCCTGACGAAGGCCCCTTCTAAGAAGATCCTGAAGAACCTCCAGGACGACCTCGACAACTGGTTCGAGGAAAAGCGCCGAGGGCGGGGCACTCGGGTGCACCTCGACTCCAAGGCGGAAGAGCTTTGGTTCCGGGTCTGCCACGGCGATCCGTATCGGCGCGAGCCCTGCCTGGAGGGCGGTAAGCCGGGCGCGGTCCACTACCGCCCCGAGAAGGACGATCTCGTCGTCTACAACCCGGCCCTCGGTGAGCTCAAGGTGAACGCCCGGTCGAAGGGCGAGAAGGATCTCTACCGCCGGATGTTCGGGCTCCACCTCTTCGGCAGTGACAACTACTTCCCGGGAACGGGCAAGTACACGCTCGACCCGCTCCGTACGGACGGCGCCGGCTCCCTCGTGTGCAGTGACGTGCCGGGCCTCAAGAAGGTGGTCCTCCGAGAGGTCCACTTCTTCCGGGGCGGGCCAGAGAACGAGGTCGAGATCCGCCGAGCGAATGACCTCTTCGCCGCGTACGAGGCAACAAGCCGAGGGCTCCCCACGAAACCGCGCATCGTCCGGGCCAAGTTCCAGGTCAAGTTCGATGGCTCGACGGCGCCGCGGATGGTGACGATCAAGCCCTCGAACATCGCTACCTACAAGCGGGACTCCGATGGCGAGATCGTCGATCAGTGGCTCTCCCGCCGCGGCTTCGTCCGCTCCACCCAAAGAGCGGATGCAGCCGCTTGACCGCCTGTGGTTTTGCCTGGAGTCGATTCCCGGGCTCTGCCTCCTGCGCTCCGACTGGGAGGGTCGCCTGGGACTCGAGCTGCCAACCGCTGAGCCGTACCTGCGCCCGACTGATCGTACGTCTCAGACCTACCCCTGCCCGGACCCGGGAGGCGGTTGTGCGCGCCGAGTGGTCGTCCATGACACCGGAGAGATCGTCGCCGTCTGCGGCGACTCGCCGAGGCGCTGCGAGAGGGTGGTGCTCGCCAAGACCGATGTCGTCCTCTACCAGTTCGACATTCGAGCCTTCTGCCGGGACCTGGCGCGGCTCCTCGAGATCGGGCCCCGGTTCGAAGCTGTCGCCGGGGCGCGTTCCACCTGGGTCGTCGGCGTCCGCTCGCCGGCCCGGGGCAAGGACTTCCTGGTCTACCTGACGATCCCCCAGGAGCCGGAGGACCTGCTCCAGGCGCTGAGCCGGCTGCTCGGCGCGAGCCGCGAGAGGTTCCTGCTCCTGGCCCCCACGGAAGACAACCGCGACCTGACCGTTCGGGAGCTGCTCCAGCAACACCCGGCACGCTTCGACACCCTCAATGCCATCGTGGCCACCGAGGTCGGTGGCAGTCCGGAGCCGGTTGTCACTTCGGGAGATTGAGC
>CAZIIB010000846.1:0-2069 GCA_964539125.1 uncultured Thermoanaerobaculia bacterium
GGTTCTCAGGCCGCCGCCGTCGCGCGGCTCGACGGCGTGGGGAGAGGTGCGCCCCGGCATCACGCCGCCTCCTTCAGACGCCGCAGGGCCGAGAGGCTCCGGCGGAGCCTCGCCCGGGCCGGACCGACCGGCCGGAGCGCGCTGCCCCGCCCGATGCGCAGGGAGGTGCCGCGCCAGCCCACCGTCCGCCGCAGGACGGAGGCGGGCCAGAGGCCGGCCACCAGGAGGTCCTTGACCGGGACCCAGGCGAGAAGTCGCCCGAGACCGTTGTGGCCGCGCAGGCGCTCGAGCACCAGGGCGTCCGACGACACCTTCGCCGCCGTCACCCCGAGGGCGCAGGCCAGGGCGCTCGCCGCGAGACCGTCGCGCCACAAGCCCACGGCCGCCAGCAGGCTCCAGAAGATCGGGTTGAGCAGGCCCTCGCCCAGGTAGGCGGCCGGGGCGATCCGGGCGCGCATCTGGCCCCAGCGGAGGTGACGGGACAGGAAGGCCCGTACCGGCCGGGAACCGTTGACCACCGGGAGCCGATGGGGCGAGAGGGCGACGCGATAGCCGGCCCGGTGAAACGCCCGTCCCAGCACGTAATCCTCGGCCAGGACGTCGCGCACCGCCCTCCATCCGCCGAGCCGGTCGAGAATCGAACGGCGGATCAGCATGGACTTGCCGACCACGCACGGCCGGCCGGCGAGCGCGTCGGCGGAGCAGACCGCCGCCGCCACGAAGGTCCCCAGGTGGAGGTTCTCGAGCGCGGCGCCGGCGCTCGTCTCGCCCACGCCGCAGAGCACGCTCGTCACCATGCCCACCCGGGGGTCGGCGAGCTCGGCGGCCATCGCCCGGAGGTAGAGCGGCGACGGCCGCACGTCGGCGTCGGAGACCAGGATGAGCTCGTGGCGGGCGGCGGCGGTCAGGTGCCGCAGGTTGCTCACCTTCGGGTTCAGCCCGAGGTCGCGGGCGCCGGAGACCACCCGGATGGCGACCCCCGGGTACTCGGCCGCCAGGTGGCGGGCGACGCCCAGGCCCGCGTCGGTCGGGTCTGCGGTCCCGAGAATCAGCTCGAAGTCCGGGTAGTCCTGGCACGCGAACGCGGCCAGGTTGTCGAACAGGTTCGGGTCGGCCCCCTTGAGGGGCTTGAGCACCGAGATCGGCGGCGTCGGCGCCCCCCGGAGCCGGGGCCGCCGGGCCAGCAGGGCGAGGGCCGCCCCCGAGACCAGCGCCGTCGCCGCGAGGGAGAGCGCGGTGACGGTGAGGAAGATGACGGTGATCGGGCTCATGCTCTGCCCCTTCGAGGATGAGACTGCCCGCGCCGCATGGCAGCCGGGTGGCGTTCCGGTGACCGGGGCGTCAGGGTCGTGTCACGGGGAGGTCACGGCGTCGGCGCCGCCGCGCGGGCTTCCCGGCCTTGGTTTGCCGCCCGCGCCCCGGTAGACTTCTCCGCGGTCGAAGCCGGCCCTTGACGGGGCCCCAGCCCAGCCAGCCCGAGGAAGAAGAGGACGCAGATGGACGAGCAGAAGATCTGGTACCTGGCCGTCGCCGGCCAACAGCAAGGACCATTCAGCCAGAGCGAGGTGATGAGCCGGATCCAGGCCGGCCAGGTGGGCCGCGACGCCCACGTCTTCCGCTCCGGCATGGACAACTGGATGCCGATCACCTCCAGCCCGGAGTTCTCCGGCGCGCTCGGCGCCGCGCCGGCGCCACCGGCGTTCACGCCCACCGCCGGAGCCCCGTCCGCCGCGGCGGCCAGCGGCGGCGTGCACGAGATCGACTATCAGGTCTTCGGTGACGAGATGCAGTTCGTGGAGATCACCCTCGATCCCCAGGAAGCCTGCGTCGCCGAGGCCGGCGCCTTCATGTACATGGACCCCGGCATCCAGATGCAGACGATCTTCGGGGACGGCTCGGTCCAGTCCGACTCCGGGGGGTTCATGGGCAAGCTCCTGTCGGCCGGCAAGCGGGTGCTCACCGGCGAGAGCCTGTTCATGACGGTCTTCGGCAACAGCTCGGGACAGCGCCAGGACGTGGCGTTCGCGGCGCCCTACCCGGGCAAGATCATCGCCCTCGACCTGCGCGAG
>CAZIIB010000847.1:0-2068 GCA_964539125.1 uncultured Thermoanaerobaculia bacterium
CGTTCCCGGGCGGCCTGACACAGAAACGGCCCGAGCGAGGTACGAGCTCGCCCGGGCCTCACCCGCAAGGAGGGATTAGCTCCATGCAGGCGAAGACGAAGTGTAGCAGCGAAGGTTCGATCTGTCCGGCGCCCACGGCGCACTCGACTTTCAGGGGCGGCTACCGGCTCCCGGGCAGCGCGTTCTCCGAGTCGTTCCTGGAGAAGCTGCGCCTGGCGGTGCAGCGGCTCGAGGGGGAGGAACCCGCGGAGATCCCCACCGAGGGTGAGGCGGCGCTCGCCGGGCCGCTGGCGGTGGAGCGGGTCCGGACCCGGGGCGGCGCGGCGTGGGCGCTGGCCCGGCGGGTGGAGGCGGTGTTGAAGGAGGGCGAAGGGTAGGGAGGCTACCTCGGGCAGACGACCCGGGGCCCTGACGCGGTCTGGGGCTCCGGGTCGTCTCAGTGCTCTCCGCCCTCCTGCAGCTCGAGCGCCCGCCTGAGGACCGGCAGCATCGCCCTCCCCGCGGCCGGTGAGCTCCTTGATCTCGATGAGCTTGGAGAGGGTGAGGATCCGCACCTCGAGGTCGCCCACCTTGCGGAGTGTGGTTGCGGTGAGCAAGTCGTCGTAGGCCCAGCCCCGCCCGACCTCGGAGAGGAGGTCAAGGGGCCCCAGGTCGGTGAGCAGGAGGTGGATGCGGAGGGTTTCCAGGCGCTCGCGGCTCGGGTGGATCTCGCGGCCCGCCGGGTCGCGATAGCGGGCATGCAGCACGTCGAGCACGCCGAGGAGCCGCTCGATGTTCTCGGCGCGGCGGTCGTAGACGACATCCAGGTCGAGCGTGGTGATCGGGGCACCCTCCAGGATCGCCGCGACGCCTCCCACGATAATGAAGCTCACCTCCCGCCGCGCCAGCGCGCGCAGGAGCTCGAGATACTTAGGGCTCACGGCCTTCGCGGAGCGCCTCGACGGTGTCGATCATGTCCTGGGCCCACTGGAGACGCTCGGTGGGGGAGAGGCCGAGCATCCACTGGATGAGCGTGTCGTCCACGCCGGAGTCGGGGGTGCCGGTCCGGGTAGGGTTGGGCGCCGGCGCCGAGGAGGTGGCCTCGGGCGCGGCTGGATGCGGTGGGCGGGGCATGGCGAAACGCTAGCACAGGGGCTCGAAGCGCCTTGACGCCCTCACCCAGACGACCTCGAGTGATAGACTCAACACGATGAAAAACAAGGACTTGCAGCTCTTCGCGAACCGCCCGTGGGAGGCGACCGGAGAAGCGGACGCCGAGTACTGGCTGGCCCGGAAAAAGCGGCTCGGTCCTGCCGAGGGGCTGCGCATGGCGGCCGAGCTGCGAGCGCTCGTCGCCGTGGAGCGGCCGGACTGGCCGAGCTCCGCCGAACGGCAGGCCGACCTCGACGTCCACACTCGGGTCTCGGAGGCTCTGCGACGTGTCCAGCCCGCCCGAGCTCCTTGACGCGCTCCGCGACCTGCGGGCGGTCCTCGACGAGGAGGACATCCGCTGGTACGTGTTCGGTGCTCAGGCGGTCGTGCTCTACGGCCAGCCGCGGCTGACCGCCGATCTCGACGTCACCCTCGAGGCCACTCTGGAGCGGGCGCTGGCGCTCGTCCCGGCGCTCGAGCAGCGCGGATTCGAGACGCGGGCACCGGACCCGGAAGAGCTCCTGCGCCGGGCGCGCGTGCTGCCGATCGCCCACCGCGCCTCAGGCCTCGCCGTAGACCTGGTCGTCGCCGGGCCGGGCCTCGAGGAGGAGTTTCTGGCCCATCGCCGCTTCGTCGACGTGGGAGGCGTGGAGGTGCCGGTCATCAGTCCGGAGGATCTGGTGGTGACCAAGGTCCTGGCCGGCCGGCCCAAGGACCTGGAGGATGTTCGAGGGGTCTTGCGTGAGCAAGGAAGAGCCCTCGACCTCGACCGCTCCCGCCGCTTTCTCCGGCGGCTCGAACAGGCCCTCGAAAGGAGCGATCTGGTGAGCGTCCTCGATCGGATGACCGGGGAGTAGCCGTCTTCCTCAGCTCAGGCGCTTCTCCAGGCAGAAGCGGGGTGCCGGGCGGAAGCCCGAGTGGGCGAGGAAGGAGAGGA
>CAZIIB010000848.1:0-2064 GCA_964539125.1 uncultured Thermoanaerobaculia bacterium
ACCCGAACGAGCTCCTCGTGGGCTCGCAGTACGTCATGAAGAGCACCGACCACGGCCAGACCTGGGAGACGATCAGCCCCGACCTCACCCGCAACGTGGCCGCCACGGAGGCGCCCACCGGCGGGCCGATCGATCTCGACCAGTCGGGCGCGGAGATCTATCCCAACGTCTCGGCCCTCGCCGTCTCGCCCCTGGACGGACAGGTCATCTGGGCCGGCTCGAGCGACGGCCTGGTGCACGTGACCACGGACGGCGGCGCGCACTGGCAGGAGGTGACGCCGCCGGGGCTGCCCCAGGAGGCGGATGTCCGCTCCATCGAGCCCTCCCACGTGGCCAAGGGCACCGCCTACCTCGCCGCCAGCCGTTACATGTGGGACGACTTCACCCCCTACGTCTTCGAGACGACCGACTACGGCACCACCTGGACGGCGATCACCGAGGGCCTGCCGGACGATCAGTACGTCCTCGCGCTGCGCCAGGACCCGGACGACGCCAACCTTCTCTTCGCGGGCGCCGAGAACACCGTCTTCGCGAGCTTCGACGGCGGCGACCACTGGCAGCCGCTGACCTTGAACCTCCCCCACGCCCAGGTGCGCGACATCGCCATCGACACGCGGCAGGGAGACGTGGTCGTGGCCACGCATGGGCGCGCCTTCTGGGTGCTCGACGACCTCCACCTCCTCGAGCAGCTCACCGGCCAGCCCACGATCGACGCGGAGAGCGCCGCCGTCTTCGCGCCTCAAGGGGCCTGGTTGAGCCAGGCCTACGGACGGCCCGGTAGCCCCCGCCGGGCCGAAGGCGCGGGGAAGAACCCCCCGTTCGGAGCGACGGTCTACTTCCACGTCCCCGAGAGCTATGACGGCACGACCCCGGTGACCCTTCGCTTCAGCGACGCCAGCGGACAGTTGATCCGCGGCTTCGACCTCCACCTCGAGACGAAGAAGGAGAACGGAGAGAAGCCCGACCTGAGCGAGATGAGCCCGGACGAGCGCAAGGCCGCCGCCGAAGAGAAGCTCACCGCCATCGAGCCCGGCATGAATCGCTTCCAGTGGGACCTGCGCTACCCGGACGCGACGGAGGTCGAGGGTTTCTACGTGCCCATCGCCGCGGGCGGGCTGGAGGACGAGGTGATCGGCCCGGTCGTGGTGCCCGGCACCTATCGCGTGGAGCTCGACTACGGCGGCCGGACGTCTGCCCAGACGTTCGAGGTGGCGCTCGATCCGCGGATCGAGAGCAGCCCCGAGGACCTGGCAGCCCGCCTCGATCTCGAGCTCGCGATCCACGGCTCTCTCGACACCCTGGACCAGACGATCAACCAAGCCCTCGACGTCCGGAAGCAGCTCGAGCCGCTGGCCGCCGGCCACGGGCGCCGGGCGCGCCGGGCGGCCGACGCCATCGCCGCCCTCGACCAGGCCATCGACCCCCTCGTACAGCTCGACGTCCACTCGAGCGAGGGCCCGCTGCTCCACGAGAGCAAGCTACGGAGCCACCTGGCCTACCTCCAGGCCGACGTGGGCCTCGCCTACGTCAAGCCCACGAAAGCCCAGCAGGCCGTTTTCGGGGAGCTGGACCGCAAGGCCGAGGCGGGGGAGCAGGCGCTGAGCTCCGCCATGGCGGCCGCCCGGAAGGTGCTCTGAGGCCGGCTCGGGTGCGCGCGGCCCGTTGGGTCCGGATCGAAGGCGGCAGGCGATCGAGCGCGAGCGCTGGCGAAGAGGCCGAGGAGTCTCACCAGTGAAGGACGAGCTGCTCATCAGGAGTGAATCCGGGGCCGACGTGGAGGCGATCGCGGCGGTCACGGAGGCGGCGTTCCGGACGCTGGAGATCAGCAACCAGACCGAACAGCTCATCGTCGCCGCGTTGCGCTCGGCGGGTGCCCTCACCCTCTCCCTCGTGGCGGAAGCGGAGGGCCGAGTGGTCGGGCACATCGCCTTCTCCCCGGTGACCCTCTCGGACGGCTGCCCGGGCTGGTACGGCCTCGGCCCGGTGTCGGTCCTGCCCGAGGTCCAGCGCCGAGGCATCGGCGGCGCGCTGATCCGAGAGGGGCTCTCGCGCCTGAAGGCCCTG
>CAZIIB010000849.1:0-2064 GCA_964539125.1 uncultured Thermoanaerobaculia bacterium
CCTGCGGTCGACCCTCGACGAGGTCGAAGCCTTCGCCCAGGGGGAGTACGCCACCGCCCTGCTCGAGGGCCGCAACCTCCCCGAGGCCCAGCGCAAGGAGGTCGCCGAGAAGGTCGCCGAGTACACGGGGCTCTCCCAGGATTACGTCGAGCAGAGCAACCTGCGCATCCGCGCCGATCGCTTCTTCAAGGAGCTCCTGCGCGATCAGCGACGGACCATCGGCCGCCTCGACTCCCGGTTCGTCGGGCGGGACCGCGACGCCGCCGGCGAGCGGCCCGAGTACGACCCGGCCGCGGTGGTTCTCGACTCCTACTTCGTGTCGCTGATCAACGACTACCTGCGCCGCGACCTGGGGCTCAAGATCGACCTGCCGTTCAACTACGAGGCGCGGGTCTTCCCCTGGAGCTTCTCGCGCGGCGGGCAGCGCGGCTGGGTGCCCGGCTACCTGGACGTGGCCGAGGTGCTGCGCCAGGCGATGAACGAGAACCCGAAGCTCCAGGTCCTGGTGCTCGCGGGCTACTACGACATGGCGACACCTTTCTTCGGGTCGGTCTACACGGTGGCCCACATGCCCCTCGACCCGGAGATCGCCAAGAACATCCGGATCGCGTACTACGGCGCGGGCCACATGATGTACATCCGACAGGAGGACCACGCCAAGATGCGCAAGGACTTCCTCGACCTGATCCACCGGGCGACGGCTCAGTAGCCGACCGCCGCGCGGATCCGGGGCGTCGGGGCCGCGGGCACGAGGCTTGCTTCGAGCTTCGGTGTCCGAAAGCTCCGGTCGCCCTTCCGGCGAGCCGTTTCACATAGCGCCGCCCCCCCGGCCGGGGGGGCGGCGGCCTTTCAGGTCACCCCCCTCACTCTCGCTCCCTCTCCACCCCTCACGGGCAGAGAGGGACGCCTCCACCCATCGTCCTGCCGTCAGGCTCGGTTCAGGGACGTCTCCGCCCAGGCCCCGAGGAGGCGGACCGCCCGGTCGGCGGTGCGGAAGACGGGCACTCCGGCCGCCTCCAGCCGCCGCGCCATGGGGTCGTAGAGCGGCCCGGCGTCGACCACCACGACCCAGGGCTTCCTCACCTCCCGGGCGAGGGCCGCCAGGCGGCGCACCACCGAGCCTTCGGCGTCGAGGCTCTCCGCGTGTCCGGCGCCGGCCGGGACCGTCTCGAGCGCTCCGGTCAGAGGCACGCAGCCCACCACCCCGAGATCGACGCCGTCGTCCTGGAGCATCGCCCGCGCCGCCTCGGCAAAGCCCTCGTCATCCAGCATCGGGGTCGTGTCCAGGGGGTTGCGGACGCCCGCGATGCCCGCGAGCCGGCGGGCGTCGAGGAGGGCGCCGAGGCGCCGCTCGGTCGCCGCGCCGAGCTTCGCGAGCTCGAGCGGGCCCAGGCCGTCGGCCAGGGCCACCGACTCGAAGCCGGCGTTGGTCACGACCCCGAGGCGCCGGCCGGCCGGCGCTCTCCCGTCCAGCCGAACGGCCAAGGCCACCAGGTCGTCGAAGTCGGCCAGCCGGTCGGCCACGAGCACCCCCGCCTGTCGGGCGAGCGCCCGGGTGACGGCGTAGTCCCCGGCCAGCGAGGCCGTGTGGGAGGCCGAGGCCCTGACGCCTTCGGCCGTCCGCGCCGCCCGGTAGAGGATCACGCACCGCCCGGAGGCGGTGATCCGGCGCGCCGCGCGGACGAAGGCGAGGCCGTCGCCGGGCCGGAAGCCCTCGACCGCACAGGCGAAGACCCGCACGTCGGGATCCCCCTCGAGGTAGGTCAGGTAGTCGCCCACGGTCAGGTCGAGCTGGTTGCCGACCGTCACCAGGTAGCGGGGCGCCAGCGCCTCGAGCCGGCTCGCCCGCGCCACCGCGAAGGCGCCGCTCTGAGAGAGGACAGCCAGGGGCGCCGGGGGCGCGCTCCTCTCGAAGGAGAGCTTGTGGCGGGGAATGAACAGGGTGTCGACCCGGCCCGGCGCCGAGCGCACCCCCAGGCAGTTGCCGCCGTTCACCACCGGCCCGCGCCACGCCCCGGGAAGGGCCGAGCTCCGCGCCCGATCGAGGCACGCGCGCACCCGCCG
>CAZIIB010000850.1:0-2059 GCA_964539125.1 uncultured Thermoanaerobaculia bacterium
GGGGCGTTCCCGACAACCCCGCCGCCTGGCTCCTCACCGTGGCCCGCCGGCGCGCCATCGACGCGATCCGCCGCGAGCGCACGCGCCGCTCCTTCGCGGCCGACCTCGCGCTCTCCCTCGACAGCGAGTGGACCCTGACCCTCACCGTCGAGGAGCAGTTCGGCGAGCAGTGGATCCTGGACGACCAGCTCCGCATGATCTTCATGTGCTGCCATCCGGACCTCTCGGTCGAGAACCGGGTCACCCTGATCCTCAAGTCCCTGTGCGGATTCAGCGTGCCGGCGATCGCCCGAGCGCTCCTGGCCGGTGAGCCGGCGATCTACAAGCGGCTCCACCGCACGCGGCAGTCCCTGCGCGACGTGCGCTTCGAGCTGCCGCCCCCGGACGAGCTGCCGGCGGCGCTCGACACCGTGCACACGGCGCTCTACCTGTTGTTCAACGAGGGGTTCCTGTCGAGCTCCGGCGAGCCGATCGTGCGCGAGATGTGCCGCGACGCGATGCTCCTGACCCAGCTCCTGGTCGACGAGTCGAGCCTGGCCAACAGCCAGACCGTGGCGCTCCTCGCCCTGATGTGCCTGACCACCGCCCGCTTCGACGCGCGCCTCGACGAGGCCGGCGAGCTGGTGCCCCTCGACGAGCAGGACCGCGCGCGCTGGGACCCGGAGCTGATCCGCCGCGGGTTCGCCTACCTCGCCCGCTCGGGGCGGATGGAGTCGGTCGAGGCCGGCCGCTATCACCTGGAGGCGGCGATCACCGCCCGCCACTGCTCGGCGGCCACCTTCGAAGCGACCGACTGGGGGTCGATCTGCCGCCTCTACGACCGCCTGCTCGAGGTCGCGCCGACGCCGGTGGTGGAGCTCAACCGCGCCGTCGCGATCTCCTACCGCGACGGGGCGGCGGCCGCGATCCCACGGGTCGAGGCCCTGCGCGCCTCGGGCAAAGGGAACGGCCCCACGGTCGCCGCGGTGCTCGCCAACCTCTACGCCCGTGCCGGGGACATGGAGCCGGCCCGCCGCTTCCGGGAAGAGGCGCTGGCCCGCGCGGCCACCGTCCACGAGCGCCGGCTGATCGAGCACCAGCTCGACCGCCTCGCGGGCGGCGGCCGATGAGGCCCCAGCCCGGCCGGTTTCACCCCGGCTGGTAGACCGGTCGCACCACGACCTGGCCCTGGGGGTTGTCGCGCAGGAAGGGAGATCCCTTGGCGATCTCGGCCGCCTCCTCGATCGAGTCGGCCGCGATCACCGAGAAGCCGCCGATCAGCTCCTTGACCTCGGGCAGGGCGCTGTCGGTCTGGATGCCCCCGTCGCGCACGCGGAGCAGGGCGCCGCCCGGCCTGAGCGCCGCCCCGGCGTTGCGCAGGTGGCCGGAGCGCTCGAGCTCCTGGAACCACTCTCCCCAAGCCTGCATCGCCTGCTGCACCTCCTCCGGGGACCGGTCCATCCAGGCGTGATCGCCCCCCTCGTACATCAACAGGTAGTCGGCCATGATCGTGCTCCTCGTTCGAGCCGCCGGACCATTCCGGCGGTTCCATCCCAGATGACGGCCGGGCAGCCTGGATTAGGACACGGGGGCCGACGGCGGCCCGGGGCGGCCGATGCCTCGCCCCCTCCGGTGACCAGGACCTTGGCGTCGTCGAGCTTCCTGTCGGGTCTCCTCCCGGGAGAGATCTATCTCGGCGGCGCGGCTGCCGGTCGAGGCGACCGGCACCTTTCTCCGGCCAACTTCAGGTCGCCCTTGTTCCGCGCGCGGTCCCGGCCGATAATCGCGGCGAGCTCCTGAAACGAGCGATCCGAACGATCCGATGACGCGCCGCCCGCCAGCGCTGCCCCGAACCCCGGCCGGGCCGTGACGGTCCCGGAGACCCCCGCGGCGGGCGCCGGCGCCCCGCCTTTCGCCCCCGGCTCCGAGACCCGCTCGACCGGCGGCCGCAGGCTGTCGCTCGCCGCCGGCTTCCTCGCGGTTCTCCTGGCGGTGCTCTTCGTCTTCACCGCCGCCACCCGGCGCCTCAACTTCGACGAGTCCCTGGCGCTCCACGCCGGCTGGCTCCACTGGCACCACG
>CAZIIB010000851.1:0-2059 GCA_964539125.1 uncultured Thermoanaerobaculia bacterium
CCGCGCGGCGCTGGCCCTGATGCCCGACTTCGACAGGCTCGTCCAGGAGGCAGGACTCGAGTCCGACTAGGTCTCTGCACGGATCAAGAGGTCGAGGTCAAAGCAATGCAGCCGCCCGTCCGGTTTCGGCGGCGCTCTTCTCCTCTCCCCGTCAACTGGTGGGGGATCGGGTACCGGCTGGTGGATGGGTGAGAGGCCAACAGTCGCTCGAATCGGCGCTGCTGCTTTGCGCGATTTGCGAGCGCATCGACTGCCAACGAGAGACGCTCGCTCCGGACGAGAAGGAGCAGCCCCTACAGGCCAGCGCCACGCTTCCACTCCCGCTCAAGAGAGGACCGTGGAGGCGCCGACCGAGTGGTGGGCGTTAGCCAGCGCCAACTGGCCCCGCTCGGAAAGCTCGGGGGCGATCACGGTGTGACGGAGACGCTGCAGGGCCACTGGCCTCCATCGCGCTCACCTTGCAGCCCCGTTGGAGATTCCCACCACAGCCAGGGCGCCCTCGACACAGGCATCGCGGAGCCGCTCGGGTTCAAGCTCGAAGGTCCCGGCCACGCCGGGGGCTACCTCGCGCACACCGACGCCGGCGCGCGCTAGCTGGATCGAGCCGAGGATCTGCGCGCTGAGCAGGTTGGCTCTGAAGGCGGGGTCGGCGACCGCGAACGCCTTCTGCTCGGCCCCCGCGGCGAGAATCCGCTCCAGCCGCCCTACGCAGGCGGCCAGCGCCCCGCCGAGGCGAAGCCAGATCGGATCGGAGATCTGCTCGCGCAGCTCCTCGGTCGACCGTCCCAACAGCGAGAGGGAGTAGTCGACGAAGGCCGGATGCTCGAGGCAGAAGTCGACGTAGCGCAGACACGCTTCGCGAAGCGCTGCAATCGGATCCTCGGGCTCAGATGCCTCAGCGCTGCGTTCCTCGAGCTCAGCGAGGTAATCGACGAGCGTCAGGGCGAAGATCTCCTCCTTGGATTCGAAGCTGCGATAGACGTCCGGCTTGCTGAGGCCGGCGCTACGGGCGATCCTTTCGACCGAGGGCTCGCGCCGGCCGTGCTCGTCGAGCAGCGTGCGCGTTGCCGTCACGATCGCCAACTCGCGCTGGCGTCGTCGCTCGCGCCGGGTTCCCTTGCTGTGTCTCGGCATGACTGTGCCCGAATCGTACCAACGGTGTAAACATTGGTAAAACTATTGGTACAGATGGAAAGGAGCAAGGAGATGGCACAGGCAGATAGGTCGGTTCAGCTCTCCGAGGAGGTGCTGGAGGAGATCAAGGAAGGCCAGGAGGCAGCGATCGGCGCAGTCCGCGGCTTCGCTAGCAGCGTCGACAAGACCTTGGCTGGATCGGCGAGCCCCTCGCAGGTCGAGAAGATCGTCGACTCGGCGCTGAGGATGGCTGACAAGCTGGTCGAGACCCAGTACGACTTCCTGAAGAAAGTCGTCCATAGCGCTGGCGAGTCGGTTGGGGCCGGCGAGGAGGCTGAGGAGGCGTAGCCCGGCTACGCCTCCTCGCGACATAGGGAGAGATCTTCGGTGCCACGAATCAGCGGCAGCGCTAGCGCCGAGATCGGTGCGCCGGTGGAAGAGGTCTGGGTGGTGGTGGAAGATGTCCTCACCGCACCCGACTGGCAGGGCGGCCTGGTGGCGATGTCGGCGTTGGAGCGTGACGCGGAGGGGCGCCCGGCGCTGGTCGAGGCGAAGAACGACCTCAGGGTCAGGCATATCACCACGCGAGTGCGGTTCCGCTACGAGGGCCCCACGCACCTCTCCTGGACGCAGGAGAAGGGTGACCTCAAGTCGCTCACCGGCTCCTGGGGCCTGGAGGACCTCGGCGATGGGCAGACGCGAGCGACCTACTCCCTCGACGCCGATCCCGGACGAGTGCTCGGGATGCTGGTTCGCGGCCCCGCCGAGGCGGCCATTCTGGCGGGGCTTGTGAACGCCCGCCCGGGTGAGCTCAAGCTGCGCATCGAGAATGCCTGACCCAGCTGGCTGGGCCGGCGCCCATGGACTGCCTCTGTGATCTCGCTGGAGGCAATCCCGATCCCGCCGATCCCGCGCCTTCCTCTGG
>CAZIIB010000852.1:0-2058 GCA_964539125.1 uncultured Thermoanaerobaculia bacterium
CGAGGACCAGGCCGGCGGCTCCGCCGAGGACCGCCAGCACGAGGCTTTCCGTAAACAGCTGGCCGACGACGCGCCGGCGCGAGGCGCCGAGTGAGGAGCGGATGGCGATTTCCCTCGTCCGGGTCTCCCCTCGGGCAAGCAGGAGGTTGGCCACGTTCACGCAGACCGTGAGCAGCACGAACCCCACCGCGGCGAGGAGGATGTAGAGGGGCGTCTTCACGCCGCCCACGATGGCGTCCTGGTAGGACTTCAGCTGCGCCCGGAGGCCCCGCCCAGGATAGAAGTCCGGGTAGTCGCTCGTGGCTCGGGCAGCATAAACGTCGATCTCGCTCCGCGCACTCTGGAGGGTGGCGCCGGGCGCAAGCCGCGCGATGGTGGGGAGGTAGTGGTTGTTTCGTGCCCAGGGGTCCTCCCGATCGAGTTGGAGCTGACTGTAGACGTCTTCATCCGCGGTCGGGAAGCCGAACTGCGGAGGCATGACACCGATGATCGTGATCGGTTGGTCGTTCAGATGAATGGAACGCCCCAAGACGGCGGAGTCTCCACCGAACTCGGTTTGCCACATGCCGTAGCTCAGGACCGCCAACCTGGGCGCCCCTGGGCGGTCCTCTTCCATGGAGAAGGTGCGACCCAGCACCGGCTGCACTCCCAGGAGGGAAAAGAGATTGGCAGTGACCCGCACCACGTCGATGCGCTTCGGCGAGAGAGAGTCTCCCCAAGTCACCTCGGCGGAGCTGTAGCCGGCGACTTCCGAGAACGAGGAGATCTGAGTGGCGAAGTCCAGATATTCCGGCTCGGAGAGGTCGTAGAAGCCCCCGTCGGAGTCGATGCCGCTGTTCACCTCGATCGAGACGAGCTGCTTCGCGTTCCGGTAGGGCAGGGGCTTCAGCAGGACTCCGTCCACCACACTGAAGATGGCCGTGCCGGCGCCCACTCCGAGAGCCAGGGTGACGATGGCCAGGATCGCGACGGTGGGGTGCTTGCGGTGACTCCTGATGGCGTACCGAACGTCGGACCAGAGAGTGGTGAGCATGAGTTCTTTCCGTTGTCGGGTTCGGCCACGGCGAGTGTGCCTGGCCTCGGACCAGCGCTCGGCGATGCCCGCCCGCGCCAGCTGATAGCCGGTGACGAGCGTGGCGTTGACCAGGATCCAGGGTGCGACGATCCGGGACCGGTCGCGTCGCACATCGTCCCTGAGGTCGAGATAGGCTGCGAGCAGGTCCTCGCCATACTCCCGCCGGAACTCCCGAGGGTAAAGGCGCAGGAGGGCGCGGATGCACCGGGCTCCGAGCGGGAGGGCCGTCCCGGGGTCGGTCGTCACGGCTTCTCCCAGAGAAGCTCGGCCCGCTCCGACTCGAGGAGCGTCCGGAGGCGGACGGCCTCGGCCCGAGCCACGCGGCGGCCCAGCTCCGTAGCTCGGTAGTGGCGCCGCTGCCGCTTCGAGTCACCCACCTCGTGGCTGACGTCCTCCAGGAGCCCATCCTTGGTGAGGCGGGCGATGATTCGGTACAGCGATCCCAGATCGAGGACGCTGCTACCTGACTCGGCGGCCGCCTTCACGATCCCGTAGCCGTGCATGGGCTGGTCGAAACACAGCAGGAGGACCTGGAAGTCCCGGGAATTCAGGGGGAGGTAGCTCTCGGCAACGGTCCGATCGGGCCTGTCGGTCATGGCGGATCTCCGGGCAGGACATCAGTCGTCTACTTATAAGTAGGACGATCATGCTGCTCAGGAGGTTGCAAACGGGGTAGGCGTCGGCCGTCGCCGGGGGCATCCCGAGGCTCGGAAGTGCGCAGCAACTGTCCTGCCGCCTGGCGCGTCGAACCGGTGATCGCAGGTCCGTTTCGACCCTGAAAGACACAAGGCGGAGTGACGGCTGTCGTGGGACGACGGTGCCGCCTCACTCCGCTCGCAAGGCCTGAATCGGATCCACCCGCGTCGCGCGTCGCGCGGGCAGGTACGTAGCGCCCACGCTCGCGAGCAACAGCAACAGGGTGACCGCGGAAAACACGACGGGATCGAATGGGCTGACACCGAACAAGAACGTCGCGAGACTGC
>CAZIIB010000853.1:0-2053 GCA_964539125.1 uncultured Thermoanaerobaculia bacterium
CGAGGATCTTGCGGTCGAGTTCGGTCGCGGCGCCCTCCACATGGAGTTCGGCCCGCCGACCGAGTTCGTCGCCGGTCTGCCGCATCAGCCGGCGCAGACGCGACAACAGGCCGGAGAACGGCAGCATGCGCGAGCGCATGAGGCCCTCCTGAAGCTCGGTGTTGACCCGCGACTGCTGCAATAACAGGGTCTCGGCCTCGCGCGAGGTCTGGTCGAGAATCTGCTGCAGACTGCTCAGGTCGCCCGCCGTCTCGCCAAGGGCGCGCGAGAGCTGCTGCATGTGCGAGTAGCGGTCCATCTCCAGGGGATCGAACTCGAAACTTTCGTCTTCGGCCGCCTGCTCGTAGCGCGACTGGATCTGGGCATCGGTCTCCATGTCCAGCAGGCGCAACTGCTCGCGCAGGCGCTCCGCGGTCTGGGCCATCTCCTGGAGGTTGAGGCGGACGGTGCCCACCTCCTGTTCCAGACGGGCGCGGTAGATGGAGACCTCGCCGGCAAAGTTGACCAGGTCGTCGAGCATGTCGGCGCGCACGCGGACCACCTCGTGGTGGGCGTGACGCTGGCCGGCGACCGGCTCCTCCTCGTCAATGGTGCTGAAGGCGCGGGCCGCGTCCACATGCTCGGCCGGGGCCTCCGGCATCTCCGCAGCGGACGCCTCTTCCGGCGCGGCGGACTCCGCCGTCTCGGCAACCTCCGCGACCTCGAGGGGTGCCTCCTCCTCGGCCACCAGGGTCTCGAGCGGCTCGGGCTCTTCAAGCGCCTCGGACGGCACCGCCTCCAGTGCGGCCGGCGTCTCGGGCGCCGCCTCGGCGACGGGCTCCGGCGTCTCGCCGCTGATCAGGGCCCGCACCTGGGCCAGCAGGGCGGCCTCGTCCGAGACCGGTTGGTGCCGCTCGGCCTGCCCCAGCATGTTGTGGAGCCGGTCGAGGGCCCGCTGCACCGTGTCCAGTGCCGCCTCGCTGGGCGGCAGACGGCGTTCGGCGATGGCCTCGAGCAGGCTCTCCAGGCCGTGGCTGAGATCGCCAACGGTGCTGAGCCCGGCCATGCGGGCGCCGCCCTTGAGGGTATGCAGTTCACGCTGCAGGCGGGCAACCGCGGCGCGGTCCTCCGGCGCGCTCTGCCAGGCATGCATGACCGCGTCGGAGTTCTCGAGGATCTCGGCCCCCTCTTCGAGGAAGATGCCCAGGAGTTCGTCGTCGTGGACCTCGGCCGGGGCTGCCTCGGCGACCAATGGTGGCGCCTCGACCTCTTCGACCTCGGGCTGAGGCTCTGCCTCGAGCTCCGGCGTTACCTCGAGCTCCGGCTCTGCCTCACGCTCCGGCTCTGCGCCGAGCCCCAGCTCTGTCTCAAACTCCGGCTCGACCTCGAGTTCCAGTGCTGCCTCGAGCTCCGGCGCTGCCTCGGGCTCCGGTTCAGCCTCGGGCTCCGGTGCGGTCTCGAATGCCGGTTCGCCCTCCGCTTCAAACGGAAGCGGGGCCAGCTCGATCTCTTCGACTTCACCGATGCCGGGAATCGTCGGGGCTTCAAGCGCCGACTCACCCTCGGCCTCGATCGCGGCCAGGTCGGGCTCATGCTCAGCGCCAAACGCCGGCGCCTCCTCGAACTCGGGTGCCTGGGCCAGGCCCACCTCGGCCTCTTCCGGCGCGGGCGGCGCGCTACGGGCCGCCTCGGCCGCGTGCAGCAGTTCGGCGTGCATCGCCTGAATGCGCTGGTCGAGGTCGCCGTGATCGGGCAGCTCGCCCCCCGGGGCACCCAGGAGATCGAGCAGGCCGCGCACGGCGGTCGCGGTCTCTTCGAGCACGTCGAGGAAGCGGCCGTCAACCAGCAGATCGGCACCCCGCATCAGCTTGACACACTGTTCCACCGGACCGCTCAGTTCGGCAATCGGCAGGGCACCGGCCATGCGCGCGCTGCCATGGAGGGTATGCAGGGCCCGGGCAAGGGGTTCGCTGGCGCGGCAGAGATCGCCGCTGGCACGGCAATGGCTCAGGAATTCGTCGATCGCCTGCAGGTGCGTGGCCGATTCGCTGCTGAAGATCTCCAGCAGGACCGG
>CAZIIB010000854.1:0-2049 GCA_964539125.1 uncultured Thermoanaerobaculia bacterium
GGCCGACGCCGACTCCGACGGCGCCCACATCGCGAGCCTCCTCTGCGCTCTCTTCGTCCAGCACTTCCCGGCTCTGGTCCGCGACGGCCGGGTGTTCGTGGCCATGCCCCCCCTCTTCCGGATCGACGTGGGCAAAGAGGTCCACTACGCCCTGGACGACTCCGAGCGCGAGCAGATCCTAGGTGCCCTCGGGGCCCATGACGGCCGCGCGGCGAACGGCACCCGGATCAACGTCCAGCGTTTCAAGGGCCTGGGCGAGATGAACCCCTCGCAGCTCCGCGAGACGACCATGGACCCGGACACCCGCCGCCTGGTCCAGCTCGTCTTCGAAGACCGGCCGGACGACGCCCGGGCCGTCTTCGACATGCTCCTGTCCAAGAAGCGCTCGGCGGACCGCCGCCGGTGGCTGACCGAGAAGGGCAACCTCGCGACGGTCGAGACCTGATCCCCCGATGACCGACCAGACTCACCTCGAGTTCTCTACCGCCGAGATCGAGAGCCGGCCGATCGCCGAGTTCACGGAGAAGGCCTATCTCGACTACTCGATGTACGTGGTCCTCGACCGGGCGCTCCCCCACCTGGCCGACGGCCTGAAGCCGGTCCAGCGCCGGATCGTCTACGCCATGAGCGAGCTCGGGCTGTCGGCGGCGGCCAAGTTCAAGAAGTCGGCGCGCACCGTGGGCGACGTCCTCGGCAAGTACCACCCCCACGGCGACTCGGCCTGTTACGAGGCCATGGTGCTCATGGCGCAGCCCTTCAGCTTCCGCTACCCCCTGATCGAGGGGCAGGGCAACTGGGGCTCGCCCGACGACCCCAAGTCGTTCGCCGCCATGCGCTACACCGAGGCCCGGCTGACCCGCTTCGCCCAGGTCCTCCTCTCGGAGCTCGAGCAGGGAACCACCGACTGGGCACCGAACTTCGACGGCACCCTCCAGGAGCCCAAGCTCCTCCCCGCCCGGCTGCCCCACGTGCTCCTCAACGGCGCCTCGGGGATCGCCGTGGGCATGGCCACCGACCTGCCGCCCCACAACGTCCGCGAGGTCGTCGCGGCCGCCGTCCACCTGCTCGAGCATCCCAAGGCGTCGGTCGCCGACCTCACTGCCCATCTGCCCGGCCCCGACTACCCCACCGAGGCGGCCATCATCACGCCGCGCGAGGAGCTGCGCGGGATCTACGAGTCGGGCTCGGGCACGGTGCGGCTGCGCGCCCGCTGGATCCGCGAAGGCGCACGGGTGGTGATCGACGCCCTGCCCTACCAGGTGTCGGGTTCGCGAGTGCTGGAGCAGATCGCCGGCCAGATGCAGACCAAGAAGCTCCCCTGGGTCGAGGACCTGCGCGACGAGTCGGACCACCAGCACCCCACCCGCCTGGTGCTCGAGCTCCGCTCGAACCGGGTCGACGTCGAGCGGCTGATGGCCCACCTCTTCGCCACCACCGACCTCGAGAAGACCTATCGGGTCAACATGAACGCCATCGGTCTCGACGGCCGGCCCAGGCTGTTCGACCTGAAGAGCCTCCTCGCCGAGTGGCTCGCCTACCGCACCGAAACGGTGCGCCGGCGCCTCCAGGCGCGCCTCGAAAAGGTCCTCGACCGGCTCCACGTCCTCGAGGGCTACCTCGCCGCCTACCTCAACATCGACGAGGTGATCCGCATCATCCGCACCGAAGACGAGCCGAAGCCGGTGTTGATGGCGCGCTTCGAGCTCTCCGACCGCCAGGCCGAGGCGGTCCTGGAGCTCAAGCTACGGCACCTGGCGAAGCTCGAGGAGATCAAGATCCGGGGCGAGCAGGATCGGCTGCTCGAAGAGCGCCAGACCCTCGAGGAGTTTCTGAGCTCAGAGACCAGGCTCCGCGGGAAGGTGCGCGAAGAGCTCCGGGCAGACGCCGAGACCTTCGGTGACGAGCGCCGCTCCCCCCTGGTCGACGCCGAGGAGGTGGTCTCCGCCTCGGCCTTCGAGGAGGCCGACCTCCTGCCCACCGAGCCGGTGACCGTGGTCCTCTCCGAGCGCGGCTGGGTGCGCGCCGGCAAGGGGCACGAGGTGGACCCCG
>CAZIIB010000855.1:0-2049 GCA_964539125.1 uncultured Thermoanaerobaculia bacterium
TCGCGCAGGAACTGGAGAAAGATCGCAAGGCCGAGCGCTTTGCTCTGCTGGAACCCCCCAATCTGCCGGTTAAACCGATCAGTCCGAACCGCAAACGCATCGCGCTCATCGGCCTCGTCGCTTCGCTCGGTAGCGGATTCAGTCTCGCCTGGCTGCGCGATCTGATGAATCCGTCGGTTAAGGGGCCATTGGAGCTTACTCGCATCGTGCGCACCCCGATCCTGAATCCAATTCCGTACATCGAGACCCGCAGGGAACGGCTTGGACGCCGGTTGCGGACTCTGATGGTCGTCTGTCTGATCCCAGTTCTGGCCGCAGCGTCCTTCGCTGGCGTTTTAAGTTTTCTGAGTTTCCTTAACCAGGTGTGGATTTGATCCCTGTGGACTTGTCGCGCAAATTGGGTGCGGGAGCCAAGGATAGCGTTGTCTCGCGAGCGGCGGACAAGTTGGCACATCAACCCCCTTCTCCGGAACACCGGCCCCACCGCATCGAATATACGCATACCCCTTTTGTCGAAGTCCCGGCACGCGTGTTGGAGCGCCATCGAATAGCCGTTGTGACCAAAAGTGCGGCAGCCGACGCGTTCCGACTGCTACGGACGCAGGTGCTCATGCAAATGCGCAGGAACGGTTGGCAAACACTCGCGGTGACCAGTCCGAACCAGGGCGCCGGCAAGTCCACGGTATCGCTCAATCTCGCCATCAGTATCGGCATGGAGGTCGACTACACGGCGCTGCTCATTGACGCTGATTTGCGTGACCCAGACTTGCGCAACAAGCTCCATCTCGCTCCCGGACCAGGCCTCGCGGATTATCTGGTTGGTAAGGCCCCACTGGAGGACCTGCTGATCCACCCGAACATTGGAAATCTTGTTGTGCTCCCCGGAGGCGCACCGGTCGATAATACGTCCGAGTTGATGGGCTCTCCCATGATGGCCGAGATGGTCCGCGAGATTCGTAACCGCTATCCAAATCGACTGATCGTCTTTGACGTTCCGGCTAATCTCTCCGGCGCCGACACCCTGGCCCTCTCGTCCTACATCGACGCCACGATTCTGGTTGTCGAGGAGCATAGGACGACGCCGGACGAAGTAGAGAAGGCTTGTGAGCTGTTTCGTCACTCGAATCTCATGGGAGTCGTGCTCAACAAATCCCGCGAGTTACCTCGCGTCAAGCCCAGTAGACGCCGAAAGAGGGGGTTGTTTTCACGCGTATTTGCGGCCCGAGACAAGGATATGGCAATTCCTGCGCCGCCGGCTGGGAAAAGGGAAACTTCCATGCCCGACCCGGCACCCGATCACCGGAACGGGGTGCCGCGGCGAAAAGACCCCTCGACTACCGTCTCTGGCGCCCTCAGCGATAGCTTCCGCGAGCGTAATCCAGCCCCGCTGGCAACGGTTCCGGGGAGATCAAAGCGCCCGCGCCCGTGGCTATTGACAGCCCTATTGGTTGGCACTGTTCTCAGCCTGCTGGCCGTGGGGGCGGCCTGGGTAATTTTGGGACCGGGCACCACAATAACTTGGCCATCGTCCCTATCGCTGACGGCGCTGGAAGTCCCTCTCAAGCAGCAGACAATTGGTCAACTCCCTGAGCAGCAAGGACAAAGCATAAGCAGCCCGCTTAAAGATGGTGGTTCACCGGTTAAACTGGTACCGGATGCGCAACAAGAAGAGGCATTCAACAGAAGTACTGTGTCAGTCGCGCCCAGGCCGACACCAACACTCGGCGTTACAAAAAAGAAGGCCGTGCCTCTCACGGGACTGAACCCAGTCAAGGAAGCCAGTGAATCTGTCGATACTCCCCAGTTGGCCGTCACGACGGAATCGGGGGTAGAGTTCGACGAGGCAATCCAGAGCGCTGAATCAGCCAACGACATCGAACCATTGACACAAACCGATGAGGTGAACGCACGTCGCGAGGTCGTCGTCGCGGCGGGTTCGGCAACGGAAGCCGATGAACCGGCGGCGAGCCAAGCGGCGCCTGTCAAGATGGAAGCGGCGACCGGGACCGAAGAGGTAACTGAAAATCCCGAGGTCGCCGTCGCGGCGGG
>CAZIIB010000856.1:0-1198 GCA_964539125.1 uncultured Thermoanaerobaculia bacterium
AGCCGAGATTCTCGCTCAAGATCGAAGACCGCCACTGGAGGTGGCTGTACCTTCCGGTCGCCCGGCTGACGGAGTTCGTGTCGTCCAAGGTCGCGCTGCTGCAGCAGGGCAGGATCAGCATCTACCTGCTCTACAGCTTCCTTACCCTGATCGCATTGCTGGTGTTCGCCCAATGAACCTTTCGGCGGCAAGCGCGTTCCAGATTCTGCAATCGGTCTTCGTGGTACTCGCGGCGCCGCTGCTGATGGGCTGGGTCAACAAGTGCCGCGCCTGGCTGCAGAACCGCTCGGCGCCGTCCATCCTGCTGCCTTACTGGACGCTCGCCAAGCTGTTCCATAAGGACGCGGTGATTGCGCGCAACGCGTCGCCGCTGTTCCGCATCACGCCCTATGTTCTGTTCGGATGCATGTGGCTCGCCGCCGGCATCGTGCCGGTTCTCGCCACCGACCTCCCGTTCGCCCCGGCCGCCGACATCATTGCCCTGGTCGGCGTGTTCGCGCTTGCGCGCGTATTCTCCGCGCTGGCGGCCATGGACATCGGCACTTCGTTCGGAGGCCTGGGCGCACGGCGCGAGATGCTGATCGGATTCCTCGCCGAGCCCGCGATGCTAATGACTCTTTTCACCGCCGCATTCATTTCCGGCTCGACGCAACTCACCACCATCGTCGATACGCTGGCACACCGAGAATTCGCGATCCATCCGAGCCTCGCGTTTGCCGCGGTCGCGTTCCTCATGGTGCTGCTGGCGGAGAATGCCCGCATTCCGATTGACAACCCGGCCACGCACCTCGAGCTGACCATGGTGCACGAGGCACTGATCCTGGAATACTCCGCGCGGCACCTGGCCCTGATCGAGTGGGCGGTGGCGATCAAGCTGTTCGCCTACATGACCATCGGCGTCGCGCTGTTCCTGCCCTGGGGCATCGCCGCGGCGGGCGATTGGGCGGCGCTACCACTCGCAATTGCGGCGCTCACGCTCAAGCTTGTGCTTGCGGGCGCGGGCTTGTCGCTGCTCGAGACCCTGCTCGCCAAGCTGCGACTGTTTCTTGCGCCCGAGTTCCTGTCGAGCGCGTTTCTCCTTGCGGTACTGGGGATGCTCACTCACTTCCTGACGCGCACCTAAATGCCGCTTACCAGCCAGTTCGTCAATTTGCTCGCGGCGTTTCTGCTGTTGCTCGCCTTTGCCATGCTATCGCAA
>CAZIIB010000856.1:1208-2048 GCA_964539125.1 uncultured Thermoanaerobaculia bacterium
AGGATCCTCACGCTGATTCACCTGTTCGCCTGGCAGGGCGCGGCACTCGCCCTGTCCACCGCGATCGTCGCCTACTCCGGTGCCCAGCCTCATCTCTATTTTTCGGCCGCGCTTACCGTGCTGGTAAAGGTCGTGCTCATCCCGTGGGTGCTGCATCGACTCATCGACCGGTTGCGGATTCGCTGGGACGTCGAGACCTTGATCAATATTCCGACCACGATGCTGATCGGTATCGGGCTGGTGATCTTCGCATTCGCGCTGGCGACGCCGATCTCGCAGATGGCGAGCACGCTTACGCGCTCGACGCTCGGCATTGCGATGGCGAGCGTCCTGCTTTCCTTTCTGATGATGATCGTGCGCAGGAAGGCCGTGCCGCAGGTGATCGGCTTTCTGGCCATGGAGAATGGCCTGTTCTTCGCCGCCACCAGCGCGACCTACGGCATGCCGTTGGTGGTCGAGCTGGGCGTAGCACTCGATGTACTGGTCGGCACGTTCATATTCGGGATCTTTTTCTTCCATATCCGCGAGACGTTCGACAGTCTCGACATCCGGCATATGGAAAGGCTGAAGGAAGACTAGAGTGGAAGTCGTGCTTGTCCTCGGCGTACCGCTTTTCGGCGGCCTGCTGCTTGCCCTCGTGGGCCACAAGCGCTGGGCGCCCGAGCTGAACGCGCTGATGAGCCTGGCGACTTTCGCTGCCGCGGTGCTGCTCACTGGCCGCGTCATAACCGATGGCCCGATGACGGCGATGGACGAACAGTTCTTCGTCGATCCATTCAACGTCTTCCTCGTCGCACTCACCGCTTTTGTCGCCTTCACCACGGCGCTGTTCTCCCGTCC
>CAZIIB010000857.1:0-2044 GCA_964539125.1 uncultured Thermoanaerobaculia bacterium
CGTCGCCGCCCTTGTCCTTCCACGCCGCGACGACGAGCTTCAGCCGTTCCGCGATATCGTCGCGCTTCGTGGTCAGCCCACGGAGCTCCGTCTCGATCGCGGAAGCGCGTGCGCCGCTGGCGGTCAGGGCCTCCCCCTTCAAGCGGGAGATCCGGGTGGCCGCGTCCATCAGCCGGCCCTTCCACCAGTCCGTGACCTTCCCCAGGTCCGCCTTCGAAAGCGGCTTGAGGTAGATCTCGAGAGCGTCGGTGGTGACATCTTCCTTCTCCACCAAGCCGAGGTCCGGGGTGGACCCGGGGGGGGCCGGGGCCTTGGGTTTGGTACGTTCTACATGGGCGGATGTATCGGGAATAGGCCAGGGCGGAATGGGAGTGCTCGACTTCATCGTTGGCCCGGAGCCGCCGGAGGGGTCGGTTCCGCGCTGACTCAGATCCTGCCAAGTAAGCGACCTGCTCACGAATACCCGCAGGGGTGGTTGTGAAGGAGCAGATGGACCACCCGGATGGGTGGGGGGAGAGCTCGCCTCGGCGGCTCGCACCGGTCACCGGCCGGAGGGCGTCCGGCGACGGGCGTGGTGGTGCCCGGCGGCGGGCGCCCCGCTCGTCGGCAGCTCGATGGGGTCGTAGGGCACCCGCTCGAGCTTCGCCCGGTCCTCGGTGGCGCGGTAGGCGCGGTCCATCGCCACGTCGCGAAATCGCTGGACGGTGCCGCTGCCCGGCCAGCGGATGACGATCTCCTCGATCCCGCTGGCGTCCCCGAGGCCGATCTCCTGCTGCAGGCTGGAGGCGCCGAAGGACCCACCGGTGCCTGCCACCACGTGAATCGAGCGCGCGCCCGTGCCCTGGTGCACCTTCACCTCGATGCGCGCGCCGAGGCCGATGCGGTTGGCCTTGGTGCCGCGCAGACGCAGGACGATCCAGTGGTGCCCCGAGCCCGGGTTGCGGTAGAGCACGTTGCCGTAGTCGTCGAAGGGGAAGGCGCCGCCCATCTGCTCGAACAGGTCCTGGTCGCCGTCGCGATCCAGGTCGCCGAAGGCGATGCCGTGCCCCTTCTGGAGGTGGCCCAGGCCCAGCTCGAAGGTGACCTCCTCGAAGGTGCCGCCCCGGTTGCGGAATGCCTCGTTGGGCATCAGGGCGTTGAGGTTCGGCACGCCGGTCCCGAGGTAGACGTCGAGGTAGCCGTCGTTGTCGAAGTCCCCGAAGTTGGCCCCCATGGGCAGCGCCGGGCGCTTCAGGCCCACCTCGGCCGAGACGTCCTCGAAGCCGTCGCCGGTGTTGCGGTAGAGGACCGGGTGCCCCTCGGGGACCTTCTCTCCCATGTAGGAAGCCGAGATTCGTGAGATCGGCGTCGAGTAGTCGCCCACGAAGAGGTCGAGCCGGCCGTCGTTGTCGTAGTCGAAGAACCAGGCCGGGAAGGAGCGCGTCGGCCCTTCGACGCCGAGCGCGGGCGCCACGTCGGTGCAGCCGGCCTCGCCGTCGTTGCGGTAGAGGCGGTTCGGGCCGATGTTCGAGAGGTAGAGGTCCGGGTCGCCGTCGTTGTCGTAGTCCCCCCAGGCGACGGCCTTGGTCCAGCGGTCGTTGGTGACCCCGAGCTTGCGCGCGACGTCGGTGAAGGTCCCGTCGCCGTTGTTCCGGAAGAGCTGGGAGGGGTAGCCCCGCTGGTGCCCGAGATCGTCGCCCACCGGGTTCGCGGTCGCGAGGGTGGCCTCGTTGCCGATGAAGATGTCCAGGTCGCCGTCGCCGTCGAAGTCGGCCCACCCTCCGGTCTGCGTCGGGTAGGCCGGGTAGGCGATCCCGGCCGCCGCCGTGACGTCGGTGAAGCCGCCGGCCGCGCGATGGATGTCGTTGCGCAGCAGCGAGTTGCGGATCCGGCCTTCGTTCCCGAGCCAGCCTCCGCGCAGGACCAGGATGTCGACCATCCCGTCGCCGTCGAAGTCCCCCGGCACCAGGTTGAACGAGCCGAGCTGGGCGTCGAGGCCCCACTTGGCGCTGACGTCGGTGAACGTGCCGTCGCCGTTGTTGCGGAACGCCTTGATGCCGTCGCA
>CAZIIB010000858.1:0-2039 GCA_964539125.1 uncultured Thermoanaerobaculia bacterium
GCTGGCCGGCGCCGGTCTCGGCGATCACCCGCGTCTTGCCCATCTCCACGGCGAGCAGGGCCTGGCCCACCGCGTTGTTGATCTTGTGAGCGCCGGTGTGGAGGAGATCCTCGCGTTTGAGGTAGACCTTCGCCCCGCCCAGCTCTCGGGTCAGGCGGGCGGCGAAGTAGAGCGGCGAGGGGCGCCCCACGTAGTCGCGCAGCAGCCCGTCCAGGCGCCTGCGGAATCGGCGCTGGCCCGAGATCTTGTCGTAGGCCCGGGCGAGCTCGGCCACCGGGGCCATCAGGGTCTCGGGAACGAAGCGCCCGCCGTAGGGACCAAAATGGCCGGCGGCGTCAGGAAACGTTGCGGCCTTGGCCATGCTCTATCTCCTCGAAAAGCTCTCTCATGAGGCGCGGGTCCTTGATCCCCGGAGCCGATTCGACCCCGGAGCAGACGTCGACACCGCGGGCGCCCGAGACTTCCAGCGCCCGGCGGGCGTTGCCCGGCCGGATGCCGCCCGCGACCAACACCGGCCGCTCCGCGGCGAGGCCCCGGAGGGCCCCATGATCCCACGTCCGGCCCGTGCCGCCATAGGCGTCCGCCCCGGCAAAGCGATCGGTGGGGACGCCGGCGGGCGCCGGAGCGTCGAACAGGAAGCCCCAGACCCCGCCGTAGAGCGCCAGCTCGGCGGCGTCCGGGGGGTCCGGTCGCCGGAAGACCTGGATCGCCCGGGTGCCGAAGCGGCGCGCGGCCTCCGGATCCTCCCGGCCGTGGAGCTGGACCAGGTCGAGCCCGACAGCGGCGGCCACCTCCTCGATCTCGCCGGCCGAGAGGGCGACGAACACGCCGACGACGAGGACCCCGGAGCCGGCGACCGCGGCGGCGATCTCCCGGGCCCGCTCGAGGCCGAGGGCGCGCGGGCTCGGCGGGTGGAAGTTCAGGCCCACGAGGTCGGCCCCGAGCTCCACCGCCAGCCGCGCGTCCTCGGGCCGGGTGAGGCCGCAGATCTTGACCAGGGGCCGGGTCACGAGGCGAGCTCCTGGAGCTTCGCCGCCGGATCGTCGGCCAGCAGCAGGGACTCGCCGACGAGGAACGCGTCGAACCCGGCCGCGCGGAGCGTCGCCACGTCGGCGCCCGAGGCGATCCCGCTCTCGGCCACCCGCAGGGCCCGCGAGGGCAGGCGGGGCACGAGGGCCTTGGAGCGCTCCACGTCCACTTCGAAGGTGCGCAGGTCCCGGTTGTTGATCCCCACGAGCTCCCAGTCGGCGCCGTCGAGCTTCACCAGGTCGGCGGCGTCGTGGGTCTCGATCAGGGGTGCCAGACCCAGGCCCCGGGCGAGCCCGGCCAGGCGGCGAAGCTCTTCGCCCGGGTAGAGGGCGGCGATCAGGAGCACCGCGTCGGCCCCGGCCTCCCGCGCCCGGACGAGCTGCACGGGGTCGATTACGAAGTCCTTGGCGATCGCCGGCAGTCCCGAGGCCTCCCGGCAGCGAGAGAGAAGCTCGTAGGAGCCGCCGAAGAAGTCGGGCTCCACCACCACCGAGAGCGCGGCCGCCCCGCCGTCCCCGTAAAGCCGCGCCTGCGCCAGAGGGTCCACCCGCCCCGCGAGCGACCCGATCCGAGGCGACCCCATCTTCACCTCGGCGATCACCGCCCGACCCCGCTGTGCTGACAGCGCCGAAAGAAAGGGGTTCTCGTCCGCTCCCAACACCCCGTCCCGCTCCACGAGCCCCGCGCCCGCCGACACCCCAGCCAACCGAGCCCGCCGACGCTCCACAATCCGAACCAGGACATCCGGCAGATCACTCACCGCCGCCCCCCACCCCGGCCGAGGCAGAGCTCGGCCGATTCAATCGAGGGAGAACTACGCTCCAACCAGCAAGAAGCCGATCCCCTCCTCCCCTCCCAGCGCAGGGGCCAAACGCTCCAAACGCCGGTCCTACGCAGGCCCGGGGGCTGCGTGGCTCTCCGCCGGCGCAGTCTGCCGCCGAAGAGCCACCTGCCTCCGGGCCGTGTCTCCGGCAACCCCAGCCCAACTCCTCCCTCAACCCTCACCCCCC
>CAZIIB010000859.1:0-2039 GCA_964539125.1 uncultured Thermoanaerobaculia bacterium
CTCGGCACCAGCCGCACCGGATCGCTCGCCACCGCCGTCGGACGGTCGGCCTCCACGAGCACGAAAGGCGCCTCCTCCCCTGCCAGGGAGATGGCCCGGTGGACGGCGTCCAGGAGGTTGGCAGGGGTGGGCAGGAGCCAGCGCTCGAAGATCGCGAGGCGCCGGCGGTAGGCTTCGTCACCCTCGCCCAGCGCCGGGTCGAAGGCCGCCCTCGCGGTGGTCGAGAACCGGATCTCGTCCACCACGCCGGTGAGCTGGTGGCCCGATGCGCTCCGGCCGATCCGGACCATCTGGGCGTTGGCGAAGGCCCCCAGAACCGAGACGTCGGTGCTCGCTCGCTCGGCGCCGTCCACGAACAGGCGGGCCCGGCCGGCGTCGCGATCGACCACGCCGGCCAGGTGGTGGAACCGGCCGTCCGCAAGGCTCAGGTCGGCGAACAGCTCGAAGCCCCCGCCGGCCCCGCGGGCCGCCCACCGGACGTTGTCGGGGATCCCCCGGAAGCCGCCGCTCACCAGCGCCCAGCCGTTGGAGCTCAGGCTCCACCCCGCGTCCAGGCCGCCCTTCACCACCACAGCCTGCACGGCGCCCGCCGCCGCCGGCTCCAGACGCACGAACAGCTCGACGGTGAAGGAGCGCCCGGCCGGCACGTTGAAGTCGGCGTGGTGTGGGATGCTCAGAAGTCCATCGCCTGAGGTGCCGGGCAGGCCGAAGCCACCGCCGAACTTCCCGCGCGCTCCGCTCTCGGCTCTCTGGTTGACGCCCGGGTGCCCCGGGCGGCCGAAGCGCGCGGTCTCGTCGGCCACCGCACCGCCCGTGGCCACCGGATGCTCGTCCAGGTGGTAGAGGGCGGTCGTCTCCGCGTCGAACGAGTACTGCCGCGCCGGAAAGCGGGGAACCCGAAGGTCGTCGCCCAGGAGGTCGAGGCTCGCCGCCCTCGTCGTCGCCAGCGCGCGCTGGGCCTTGATCTCCCCCAGGGTCGCCCGCAGAGCGTCCTTCTCGGCACCCAGCACCCAGAGGAGCTTCGCGAAGTTGCCGAGAAGGGCCACGAGCCGCCAGGCCGAGGGCCCCGCCGGGCCGAGTCGGCGCAGCCGCAGCAGCCGGGCCTCGGAACCGGCCGCCGCCGGCAGATGGACGGCGGCGGACGATCCCGGCAGGGCGCCGGCGGGCAGCTCGACGACCGTCGTCTCCGCGCCGCCGCCGGTCGTGAAGGAGACCTCCACCCGCTCCGGGTCCCTGCCCGTGCCCTCCAGGCTCACGAGGACGTAGCGCGGGGACTCCGGGTCGGTGCCATGGCGCGCTCGGTACTCCCGGAAGTCGTAGGCCAGGACCTCGACCTCACCGCCCGCCGGCTCCCCCAGGGGGAGCTCGAGGATCTCGGCGCCGCGCCGGTAGGGCTCGGTCGCCAGGGCGCTCAGGCGCTCGACGGCGAAGGTCGTCATCGGTCCGTCACCTCGACGTCCAGGAGCTCCGAGCTGACCTGGAACTCGGCGATCTCGTCGGGCTCGAGCTCCAGGTTCTCGCCCACCGGCAGCTCCACCTCCTCCGACTGGAAGCGCAGGTGCCGGCTGAAGCTGACCCGGTTGATCTGGGGTGGACAGCGGCGCAGGCGGAGCCCGGTAACGTCGACGACGCCGGAGACTCCCACCACGTCGGTGACGACCTCGGAGTAGAGCACCGCGCGCCCCAGGCCGAGGGCGTTGATCCGGCGATCGAGACGCTCCCGGATGGCCGCCGCGACCGCCTCGCCGTCGTGTCCGGGGAGGGTCAGGACGCGGGCGCGGATCCCCACCCGGATATGGTTCGCGCGCCGCAGGGAGGGGTAGATCGAGACCGGTCGCACCTCGGCGAGCGCCGCCTCGACCCGCTCGCGAACACCGGTGACGGCACCCAGAGTCTCCCAGAGGTAGCCGGGATGGATCGCCACCAGGACCTGGAATCGATAGGGAGAGCCCAATTGCCGCCGCGTGCCGAAGCGCCGCTGGGAAAAGGCGAACAGGTTGAACCGCGAGAGGGAGACGTCGACCCCGCCGGCCGGGTCG
>CAZIIB010000860.1:0-2038 GCA_964539125.1 uncultured Thermoanaerobaculia bacterium
GAGAACCCGAGAGACGCTGCCTTGCGACCTCGCCCCGGTGGCGCGACCATTCTCCTCAAGCTCCACGGCGGAATTCGCTCCCTCCAACGAATCCTGACCGAGCTTCTCAACGCCAGGGTCCGGCCCGAGGAGGCCGAGGCGGAGCTCCGCTCGAGCTTCCTGGTGGCCACCGAGGACCTGATCCACTGGGAGGTTCCGTCGCGGTGGGTGGCGGATGCGGCGGCGGACGCCTTGCGCTCGCACTCGGTGTTGACGATCGGATTGAGCGGTTCCGATCCGGTCCTCTACCGAGCCTTCCGCTCGCGTATTAGGGAATGGGAAGCCTCGCGGCCCCCAGCCGAGCGCGCGGGAGCTCGGCCCCTGCCCGCCCTCGCCGGCACCGACAAGAAGCCGAGAGCCCGCGCCCTCAACATGCTGACCCTCGACGAGGCGAGAGGTCTGCCGGTTGTCCGGCTGGCCCGGTCCGGAGGCAGGGAGGTCCTGCGAGCCGTGTACGCGCGATGGCTTCTCGATGAGCGGCTCCTCGCCAAGGAGGGCTCGACCGGTTGGCCGGCCGGGCTCGGCGACCGGCTTCGCGAGACGTTGCAGGGCGAGATCGACTCGCTGCCCAGTCGTCGATCAGCCAGTTCGGAGGGGTCGCGGCTGGTGGACCTCCTGTGCGACTCGCTCGGGCCTGGGGCTCGCTGGGCCGCCATCGCCGAGCTTCGGGCGCCCTTCGGTCGAATCGCGGGACCCTCGGAGACTCTGCGGCGCTGGTGGTATGCCCCGTGGCCGCAGGAGTCTCCGGCCGATCATCTACGCGAGATAGTCTCGTTCCTCGCTCTGGTCGTCCAGGAGGCCAGCGAGGTGGACCCTTGGACGGGCCTGGTCTGGATCCCACCGGGCCATCTACTCGAGGGACTCCGCGAGCTCGGGGCCGTGCAGGAGAACCCCGCGGTCGGCGTTTCACTGCTGCCCCTTCCTTGGCCGTGGCCTGAGGCCTGGGGCCTTGAAGCTCCTTGGCTTTGGCAAGAGCTCGCGAATGCCCTCCACTGGGGTCCCGGGATCGGGCTGGAGCGCCTGGCCAGGGCTCCGGTCTCGATCGTCCCGATTCCGGCGCTGCCCACCCGCCGGAAGAATGCCCAGCTAGGAGGAGTCCGCGCGTCGGTATTCGGGACGCTGGAAGGGAGGCCTTCGAAGGACTTCTGGTGGAGCCTTGCCCGCAAGCGGCTAGAGCTCCGAGGTGACCGGTGATCGACCTGGCCGGCATCCTGACCGATCTCTTGCTGCCCGATGTCTTGGGGCGGGCTCCCGGGAGGCTGGGCTCGCGAGGCTGCGTCTGGTACCAGGTCGGTTCGGCGCTCCGAGAGGCTCTCCCCGACGTCGAAGAACGCCCGGCGCCGGATTGGGCGTCTGCGCCGGCTGCGGACAGAGCCGTTCCCAAGGCGGAGCGAGGCCAGACCTGGAGAATCGCGGACTCGCTCTGGGGTGTTGGCGGAGGCCGCCTCGAGGCGCCGCGCTCCTGCCGCCCGTTCCTTGCCGTCGCCGATCCGGTGGCGAACGTCGTGACCCTGAGCTGGCGATGGCGACCGGACAGCCAACCCGGTCGACACGTCGACGACCTGAGGCGGCTCCTGGGCGCACGGGTCGAAGCCTTCCTCGGTGAGGCCCCCGCTCTTACGCGCCGCTTGTTCCAGCGACCGGCGCTCCACCTGGCATTGCTGGGCGACACCGAGGCTGCGCCCCCGGAGCTGGACCGGGTGGTGCGCGAGATCCTCGCCCAGACGGGGCGATACTTCCCGGATCTCCAGGTTCGCTGGCAACAGCTCCGCAGGGAGACGGAGCCGGAACAGGACTTTCTGCGACGCCTGTTGGGCTTCCACCTTCCGTGGCCGGTCTGGCCGCGTGGAAAGATTCTTCGTCTTTCCGGCGATTCGATCGACGCCCTGGCGGCGGCACTCCAACACCTCGCCGCGGTGCTGGAGCGCCTCTCCGAGGAGGTGGATCCCTTCATGGCGGTGTCAGAGCTCCAGCCGGTCGTCGACGAGCTCCAGGGCCT
>CAZIIB010000861.1:0-2034 GCA_964539125.1 uncultured Thermoanaerobaculia bacterium
AGGCGAAGGTGGCCCTCGAGGCCGGCGCCTCGATGCTCGTCCACAGCGTCGACGACGCGCCCGTCGACCAGGAATTCCTCGACCGCGCGCGGGCGAATGGCACGATTTACTGCCCGACCCTGACCGTGGGCCGGGGGTATCTGCGCTTGTACCAGAGCGCCATCCTGGGCCGGGCGCCGAAGATCGACGATCCGAACGGCTGCGTGGACGCCGACACCCGGGCCAAGGTCGCCGAGACCGCCGGCCTCGGTGACCTGGTGCGGGCGAAGGGCCTCGACCGGGCCGAGGTCGATGGCTACGGCGAGGCGATCGAGGGCCGTGAGCGCCAGATGGCCGAGAACCTCGTGGCCGTCCACCGCGCCGGCATCCCCATCGCCATGGGCACCGACGCCGGCAACCCCCTGACCCTCCACGGCCCCGCGGTCTATCCCGAGCTCGAGGCCATGGAGGCGGCGGGCCTCACCCCCATGGAGGTGCTGGAGGCGGCCACCCGGGGCGGCGCCCGGGCCCTCGGCCGGAGCGACGAGCTGGGCACCGTCGAGGCCGGCAAGGCGGCGGATCTCCTGGTCCTCGGCGCCGATCCCACGGAGTCGGCCAAGGCCTTCCGCAGCGTGGAGCTCGTCCTCCGCGGCGGCGTGGTGCACCCGCTCGAAGACCTCGTCGCGGCGCCGGGCTCGCGTTGACGCGTTGTCGGTTCCCTGATCGTCGAGGGCTCACGGCGCCGGAGGCACCGCGGTCTCCGCTCGAGTCCGGTCCTCTTCATGGGAAGGCCGAGCCCCCGGGGGCGCCGGAACCGGCTGCTAGCATGGGCCTCCATGCCCCACGCCCAGGCGGCCCTGCTCCTCGTCCTCTTCGCCGGTTCGTTGCTCGAGGGCGAGGTGGTGATCGTCGGCTTCGCGGTGCTCGCCTCGGCTCCGCGCTTCCCCCTCTCCCCCCTGGTCGTGGCCCTGGCCGGTCTCGCGGGCACGCTGGTGGGAGACGAGACGGTCTACTGGATCGGCCGGCTCGCCAAGGACCCCACCACCTTCCGGTTTCGCCGGCGCCCGGTGCTCTCCCCGGAGCGCCGTCGCGAGCTCGATCGCTTCTTCGAGGAGCACGGCTCGAAGGCGGTCTTCTTCCTGCGCTACGCCTTCGGGCTGCGCACGGTGGGCTACTTCTTCGCCGGGGCCCTGCGCATGCGCTGGCGCCGGTTCGTGGTCGCCGACCTCCTGGGAGCGGGCTCCTGGGTCGCCCTGCTGGTGCTGCTCGGCTACTTGGTGGGACGACCGGTGCTCCGGCTGGTGGAGGAGGGGGGCGCCGGCTTTCTCCTCGCGGTGCCCCTGACCGCCGGGGTGGTGTGGCTGGTGATCTGGCTGCAGCGGTACTTCGAGCGGCGATGAGCCGTTCAGGACTCCCGAGCACGGCGCCAGCCGCGCACCGACGGGGGGACCTCGATGCCGTCGGGCAGGTCCGGGGCGGGCTCGGGCTCGCCTGGCACCAGGCGTAGGGGGAGCACGCCCGCCCACACCGGCAGGTCGAGATCCTGCGCCAGGTCCTCGGGCGGGCCGGAGCGGACCTTGGCGGAGACCTCGGAGAGGGGCACCTCGAGCACCTGGGTGGCGGCGAGCTCCTTGGCCTTGGCCGGGCGCTGCTCGCGGGCGCGGCCCGGCGCCAGGTGGTCGGCGATCACGTCGAGGGCCCGGGCCTTCTCCTCCGGGTCGACCACCGCCCGCGGGGTGGCCAGCACCACGACGGAGCGGTAGTTCATCGACGAGGAGAAGCCGCTCCGGGCCAGGACCAGGCCGTCGAGCTGGGTGACGGTCACGCAGACCGGGGCGCCTCCGGCCAGGTGCTCGGCGAGCCGGCTCGCCACCGAGCCGTGGAGGTAGAGCCGGTCGCCGTCGCGGCCGTAGGCCATGGGCAGGACGTAGGGCTGTCCGTCCACCGCCACGCCCACGTGGCAGACCAGGCCGTCGTCGAGGATCCGGTAGACGGTCTCCCGATCGTAGGTGCCGCGTTTGGCGCTGCGGTCGATCTTCGTGCGTTCGGTGACCT
>CAZIIB010000862.1:0-2031 GCA_964539125.1 uncultured Thermoanaerobaculia bacterium
TCGTCGTCTGGATCAGCAGCAGGAAATGCGCGCTGGTCGCCGCCGCGGCGTAGTGGCCCACCTGGGCCTCGTCACCCAGGAGCTCGAGGAAGTAGAGGTCGGACTGGTTGAGGGCCAGGACCACCAGGAAGGCTCCCATCATGGGGACCGAGGTGGCGAGCCAGACCCGCGGCATGCGGGCCTGCGGGTCGCGGTCGAACCGCGGCATCTTCAAACGCCGGAGGAGCCACCACTGCCAGCCGGAGACCAGGGCGACCGTGGACACCGTGAGCGCCACCACCTCCGGCATGCCGACGTTCGCTCGGCTCCAGGTCGCGACGCCGACCAGGAGGAGGAAGAGCAGCGGGGCCACCACCCGCCACGGAAAGCTGGCCAGCACCGGGTACCGGGCCGACTGGAGGCCGCGGCTCGCCAGAGCGCCGGTCGCATGGATGGGAACCGCCACGCTCATCAGGGCGATCGGGTGGTGTAGCCGCGGATCGACGGACCCGGAGAAGAACGCGCACACCCCCCAGGCCAGCGCGACGACCGCCAGCGAGAGCGCCAGCGAGATCCCCAGGTAGAAGCGAAGGTACTCCCAGACGCGCGCCGTCTGTCCCGTGGCGAGCGGTCCCGCGAGCGCCTTCGGGGCGGCCCGGTCGCCGCCCAGGAGCACCGCGACCCCGAAGAAGGCCGCGAACGCGTGGGCCACCTTGTAGTCCCCATACTCGGCGGGCGGCAGCAGGTGCGTCAGTCCCAGGTTCATCGCGAAGTCGGCGGCGAACCCGCCGACCGCGATGGCGACCAGGGCGAGGCTCCCCCTGCGCAGGTAGGTGGAGACGTCGGACATGGCGGAACCCGCCGATTCTTCCAGGGTGGTGCGGCCTCCGCAACCTCGTGCGGCGCCCGCCGGATGGGGCGAGCAGGGAGCCGACCACAGACGGCGGGAGCCGGCCGCAGGGTCCGGCCGGCTCCCTTCCCTTCAGGTCCTGCGACCCGCCGTCAGTGGATCGGCGGCGGGTTGTGCCCCGGGGTCCTGACCGGCGGGGCCGGTCTCGGCGGCAGGGGTCGCGGATCCTCCTGGATCTCCTTCATGATGACCTCGATCCCCTTCTCGAGCTGCGGGTCCTTGCCTTCGATCACCGACTTCGGGTCGTTCTCCACCTCGATGTCGGGCTCGACGCCCCAGCCCTCGATGGTCCACTTGCCCTCCTTCGAGAGGAAACCGTACTCGGGCACGAAGACGATGCCGCCGTCGATCAGCGGGCCGTGGCTGGTGATCCCGGTGACGCCGCCCCAGGTGCGCTTGCCGATCAAGGGTCCCAGGCCCGCCTGCTTGAACATGGCCGGGAAGATGTCCCCGTCCGAGGCCGAGCCCTGGTTGATCAGGCAGACCAGGTGGCCCCGGAAGACGGTGCCAGGGTAGGTCGTGGGGAAGTCGTTGTTGCGCGCCCAGCCGAGGGCCAGGAGCTGGCGCGAGAGCCGCTCGATGATCATCTGAGAGACGTTGCCGCCCCCGTTGTCGCGCACGTCGATGATCAGGCCGTCCTTGCGGATCTGGCCGTAGAAGTACTTGAGCCACTCCCAGATGCCGTCGGACCCCATGTCGGGGATGTGGATGTAGCCCACCCGGCCGCCGGTGGCCTTCTCGACCTTCTCCCGGTTCTCGGTGACCATCGCCAGGTAGATGAGCTCGCTCTCGTCGGTGATGGGGTCGAAGGTGACCTTCCGGGCGCCGTCGGCCGTGGGCTTGGAGTTGACCGTCAGCTCCACCGGCCGGTCCGCCTTGTAGCGCAGCATCCGGTACGGGTTGTCCTTGGCGCCGAGGTTCTTGCCGTCGATCGCCAGGACGTAGTCGCCCACGTGGAGGTCGATTCCCACCTCGTCCATGGGCGAGCGGTACTTCGGCTCCTCCTCCTGACCGTGCAGGATGCGCGAGATCCGGTAGCGTCCGGCCGCCGGGTCGAGCTCGAACCAGGCGCCGGGCAGGGCCACCTCGGGACGCTCGGGCATCTGCCAGTCGCCGCCCACGATGTAGGCGTGGGAGTTGTT
>CAZIIB010000863.1:0-2031 GCA_964539125.1 uncultured Thermoanaerobaculia bacterium
CACGTCGTAGGTCCGAAGGTCCTTCGAGGCCCGGGCCCGGATGCCCGCGCCCAGGTAGGGAGGGTAGAGCCGGAGGAGTCGCACCAGCCAGCGCTTGACCATGGCAACGGACGATACTCCAAGGACGGGCCCGGCCGTCGTGGCGAGGTGGAAGCGGGACGGGGCTGGTCCCCGGCGTCGGGTGGATCGGCGTCCACTCCCGGCGTCAGGGCTTCTTCTTCGGGTCGAGAGCCGACTTCCAGGTGGTCTTGGCCTTGTTTCTCAGGCTGCTCTTCCACCGCTTGTTCTTGAGCCCCACCCGCTCGACGGCCTCGAGCCCGCTGTTCAGCATGCCCTGGAAGACTCGGGCGAGGAGGGGCTTCAGCACCCCGTCGGCCTTCTCGAAGATCCGGCGATTGATCGCCTTCCGGTCGCGCGGCGCCCTCTGGCCGGGGAAGGCTTTCTCGAGCACCGAACGCGCCGTCGTGGTTCGCTGTGCCTTCGTCGACTCCCGGCCGGCGCGGGTCGTCACCCGGATCTCCTCGTCCACCGCCGCGTCGACCTCCGTCGGCGCCGCGCTCAGCTCGGCCGGCTTGTCGGAGCTCTCGTGGGCCTTCTTGTGGTCCTCCTCGCTCAGCCAGATGGCCGAGAGTCCCTTGCCCACGACGTCGGCCGCGTAGGTGGCGCCTTTCGAGCGCAGATCCTCGTCGCCGGTCTTGCGCCCCGCGTGCTCGTAGATCTCGCCGATCCAGTTCCGGAGGACCTTCTGCGGCACGTGGTGGGACTGTCCTTCGGCCGTTACCCCACGTGGGGGATCGACGACGTGGGTCCCGACCCGGTACTGCCCCTTGCCGGTGTCCTTCTTGTCCTTCTTCTCTCCCTTCTTCTTCTGGCCCGGGCTGGCCGTGTAGTCGTAGTCCCAGGTCTCGCCGCCGTCGGCCACTGTGAGGGAGGTGAAGACCGGGTGCCGGGCCTTGACCTGGGCGGCGACCTCCTCGGCGTGCTCGCGGGTGATCTCTCCGTGCTCCAGCTTGGCCTGCTCGGCCTGGTCGATCGCCGCCAGGCCGGCCTCCACCTTCGCCGCCTTCTCCGGGTCGCGCTCCTCGGCGGCCGGGGGCGGCTCCTCCTTCTTCGGCTTGCCGACGCCGAACAGCGTTCCCGCCGCCTTGACCAGCTTCACCGCCTGGTGGATCAGCCAGTCGATGGCACGGTTGATGGGGGCCCGGATCTTGCCGATGATCTCGCGGATCTTGGCCCCGATCCCGCCCAGGCCGAGCAGCGAGGCGAGGAACCCGATCACCACCGGGATCGCCTTGGCCAGGGCGTTCTCCACGGCCGCGGCCATCTTGGCCAGGGCGCCCGAGACGATCGCCTCCAGGGAGTCGAGGATGGCGGTGACCAGGGCCGCGATCTGGGCCGCCCGCTGGACGAAGAAGATGACGATGTCGTAGATCGCCTTGCACGCCTTGATGAACGCGGACGCCGGATTGAGCAGCCCGATGATCCAGGTGATCCCGGCGATGATCACCTTCTCCATGATGAAGCTCTTGATCCCTCCGAGGACCGTCTCCTTGAGGTCGGCGAGCTTGTCTTTGAGGAAGCGCCAGAGGCCGGCGGGCCCTTCCGTCACCAGGACCTTGAACACCTCGGCGGCCTGCTCGAGCCCGCGGACGATCGGCTCGCCCACGATCGCCACCGCCCGCGCGCGGATGTTGGCGTAGGTCAGCCCCAGGATCTGGAGCACCAGGCCGAGGATGCCCTTGAGGTCGAAGCTCTTCGGCAGCTCGATGCCGGCCGCGCCGAGCTCGCCGAACAGCCAGCTCATCAGGCCTTCCTTGAGGTGGGTCCCGAGGTTGGAGATGAACCCCTTGAGGCCCATCTTGACGCCGGAGACCAGGTTGCCCACGAAGCCGATGGGGTCGCGGAGGATCTTGCCGACCACCGAGGCCACCCGAGCCAAGATGCTGAAAAGCAGGTTCTTGAGCTTGCGCAGGGTCTCGATGACCCCCTTGATGGCGCCCAGGGCCTTGTACACCAGGCCGCGGTTGGCGG
>CAZIIB010000864.1:0-2026 GCA_964539125.1 uncultured Thermoanaerobaculia bacterium
GCCGCTCGAAGCCGGTGGGCGAGATCGACCTCGAGCGCTTCAACGTCACCGGCGGCTCGATCGCCATCGGGCACCCCTTCGGCGCCACCGGCGCCCGGATCGTCACCCAGCTCCTCTACGAGCTCCGGCGGCGGGGCGAGAACCTGGGCCTGGTGACCGTGTGCGCCGCCGGCGGCATGGGCCACGCCATGGTCGTCGAGCGCGAGTAGGCGGCACGCCTCGCCCGCCCCGCCCGACTCCGACCGACTCCGAACGGCCCATGTCCGCCTCTCCCCTCGCCGGCCTGCGGGTCGTCGACCTCTCGCGCCACCTCCCCGGTCCGCTGATCGGTCACCTGCTGGCCGACCTGGGGGCGCGGGTGGTGAAGGTGGAGGAGCCCCGGGAGGGTGACCCGGTGCGCCTGGCGCCGCCCCTGGTGCGGGGCCGAAGCGCGCTCGCGGCGCTCCTCCTCTCGGGGGTCGAGAGCGTGGCCCTCGACCTCAAGCAGCCGGCCGGCAAGGAGGTCCTCTCCCGCCTGCTCGAGGACGCCGACGTTCTCCTCGAGAGCTTCCGGCCCGGGACCCTCGCCCGGCTGGGCTTCCCGCCCGAGGAGCTCCGGGCCCGGTTTCCGAACCTGGTGATCTGCTCGCTCTCGGGCTGGGGTCAGGACGGCCCATGGGCCTCCCGCGCTGGGCACGACCTGACCTATCAGGCCCAGGCCGGGACGCTCGCGCCCACCGCGGCCATGCCCCCCTACCCGGCCGCCGACCTGATCGGCGCCTGGAGCGCCCTGGCCTCGATCCTGGCGGCGCTCGTCGAGCGCGAGCGGCGCCCCGAGAAGGGCGGCGTCCGGATCGACGCCTCGCTCTTCGACGCCGCCCTCTACGCCAACCTGACGGCGTGGGCCGAGGAGGGGGCCGCCGGCCCCGGCCGCTCCCGGCGGGTCGGTGAGCCCCACGGCCTGGCCGGGGCTCTGCCCTGCTACAACCTCTACGCCACCGCCGATGACGGCTGGCTGGCGGTGGCGGCCCTGGAGCCGCCGTTCTGGCGCCGCTTCTGCGAGGCCGCGGGGTGCCCGGACCTGGTCGGGCTCCAGTACCGCGAATCGGCCGAGGCCCGCTCCCGGGTGGCCGAGGTGGTGGCCGGTCGCACCCTCGGCGAGTGGCGGGAGACTCTGGCCGGCCTCGACCTGCCGGTGGAGCCGGTGCTCTCGGTGGCCGAGGCGGCGGCGCATCCCCAGGCCCGGTCGCGGGAGGTCCTGCGCCGGGCGGCCGACGGCCTCTACCGCCTCGCCTTCCCGGCGCGGCTCGACGGGGTGCGGCCCTGGGCGGGCGAGGGCTTCCCGGAGCTGGGCGGAAACACCGCCGAAGTGCTCGACGAGGTGGGCGGCGGGATGGCCTCCATGTCTCCCGCGCGCCGCCGCCGGGCGGGCGTCGGGCGCCGTAGGAGCCTGCGCCGCCTCCTCGCCAGGTGGCTCCTGTCGCGCCGCCGGTGAGGGGGCGGGGAGCCCGCGCTGGTATTCTTCGTGCTGCTTCATCGACCTCACTTCCAGGAGGAACTTCGATGCTCAGACTCCGCAGCTCCACGCTCCTCTGCCTCGGCGTCCTGCTCGCCGCTTCGACCCTGCCCGCGGGGGCCCAGATGAACGACTCCGACGACCAGCCGATCCCGTCCATCACCGTCCACGGCTCCGGCGAGGTGCGCGCCGATCCCGATCTCGCCGTCATCCAGCTCGGCGTCGTCGCCCAGAGCGACACCGCGCGACAAGCGCAGCAGGAGGCCAACAAGATCGCCCAGGGGATTCTCCAGGGGGTCTCCGCTCTCGGGGTGGCCAAGGAGGCGATCCAGACCTCGCAGATCGTTCTGACCCCGGTCTACGACCAGCCGAGCCCGCAGCGCCAGGCGCCGCAGCCGCCCCACGTCGTCGGCTACCGGGCGTCGAACGTGGTCTCGGTGCGCCTCTCCGACCTCGCCAAGGTGGGCCCGGTGATCGACGCCGCCATCGAGGCGGGCGCCAACCGGGTCGAGGGGGTCGACTTCCGGCTCG
>CAZIIB010000865.1:0-2018 GCA_964539125.1 uncultured Thermoanaerobaculia bacterium
ACACCCGCCCAGCCCGCATCACCGCCACCCTCCCCCCCAACCGAAACGCCTCCCCTAGATCATGCGTCACCAACACCATCGTCTTCCCCAACCGCCCCCTGAGCCTGAGAAACTCCTCCTGCAGCTCCAGCCGCGTCAACGCATCCAACGCACCGAACGGCTCATCCAGCAACACCACCTCCGGATCCGCCGCGAGCGCCCGCGCAAACGCCACCCGCTGCCGCTGCCCGCCCGAGAGCTCCCGCGGATACCGCCCGCCATAGCGCTCCCGCGGCAACCCCACCAGCTCCAACACCTCCTCCACCCGAGCTTCCCGCCGACCACGCCCCCAACCGAGCAGCCGGGGCACCAGCTCGACGTTGCGCGCCACCGTCCAGTGCGGCAAGAGCCCTCCCTCCTGCTGCACGTAGCCCGTCGCCCGGCGCAGCGCGATCGGATCCTCGCCGGCGACCGGCCGACCATCGGCCAGGACCTCTCCCGCGCTCGGCTCGACCATGCGGTTGAAGCAGCGCAGGAGCGTGGTCTTGCCCGAGCCGCTCTCGCCCACCAGGGCCACCGTCTCACCCCGGGCGACGGAGAGATCCACCCCGGCCAGGGCCTCCGTACCGTCCGGGTAGCGCTTGGCCACGCCCCGGGCCTCGAGGGCGGGAACGGGTGCGCTCATGGCGCCTCGGCCCGGCGCCGGCGTTGAGCCCGGGCCGCCGAAGATGGACAATAGGAGGACATTCTCCGGCGATCTTACCGACAGAACCCGCCGAGCCACCGGGCGGTGGGGTGAGGAGATACCGCGATGCAGCGCAAACGACTGAGGTTTCCCGGCGCCTTCGGCGACGAGCTGGTGGGCCGGCTCGAGCTGCCCGATCCGGAGGGCAGCGAGCCCGCCGCCTATGCTCTCTTCGCCCACTGCTTCACCTGCTCGAAGGACCTGAAGGCCGCGGGCTGGATCAGCCGGGCGCTGGTGGAGCGGGGGATCGCCGTCTTCCGGTTCGACTTCACCGGCCTCGGGGAGAGCGAAGGAGACTTCGCCGACACCAACTTCTCCTCCAACGTCGACGACCTGGAGGCGGCCGCCGACTTCCTGCGCGCCGAGTACCAGGCGCCGCAGATCCTGATCGGCCACAGCCTGGGGGGCGCGGCGGTGCTCGCGGCCGCCGGCCGGGTGCCCGAAGCGCGGGCGGTGGCGACGATCGGTGCGCCAGCAGAGACCGCTCACCTCAAGGAGACCCTGATCCGCCGGGCTCCCGAGCTCGAGGAGAGCGAGGAGGCGGAGGTGAGCCTGGGCGGCCGGAGCTTCCGTATCAAGCAGCAGCTCCTGCGCGACCTCGAGGGAGAGAGCCTCTCGCGCGCCATCCGGGAGCTCGGCCGGGCCCTCCTCATCTTCCACTCGCCCGTGGACACCATCGTCCCCGTCGACCAGGCACGGAAGATCTACGAGGCGGCGCGGCACCCGAAGAGCTTCGTCTCCCTGGACCAGGCCGACCACCTGCTGACCAACCTGCGCGACGCACGCTACGTCGGTGAGGTCCTCGCCGCCTGGGCCGGCCGCTACGTGGCGCTCGAGCCGGTCGGCGAGGAGCTGCCCGAGCCGGCCACCGAGGAGGGCGGGGTCACGGTGATCGGCGGCTCCGAGGGCTTCGCCCAGGAGATCCTGTCCCGGCGCCATCGCTTCGCGGCGGACGAGCCCGAGAGCTCCGGCGGTACCGACACCGGCCCCAGCCCGTACGAGCTCTTGCTGGCGGGGCTCGGCGCCTGCACGAGCATGACCCTGCGCATGTACGCCGACAGGAAGGAGTGGCCTCTCGAAGGGGTTCGGGTGCATCTGGCCCACGACCGGGTGCACGCCAAGGACTGCGCGACCTGCACCGAGGAGCAGAAGGCCGGCGGCGGCCGAATCGACCACATCTCGCGCCGGATCGAGGTGCTGGGCGACCTCTCCGGCGAGCAGCGCGAGCGGCTCCTCGAGATCGCCAACCGGTGCCCGGTCCACCGGACGCTCGAGGGCGACATCCACATCCACA
>CAZIIB010000866.1:0-2018 GCA_964539125.1 uncultured Thermoanaerobaculia bacterium
CGACAGCTCCCCGGCGAGGGCCAGGAGGCCGGCGATCTCGCGCCCGGCGGCGCCGGTGAGGGGCGGCCGGGGCAGGGGCCGCGGGAGGAAGGGCGCGAGGCCGTGGCCGTGGGCGCGGCGGGCGAGCTCCCGGGGGTCGGGCGGGCGGCCGTGGAACAGGGCGTCGAAGACCGCGTCCGCCTCTTCCTGCGAGCCCCCGCTCGCCGACGCCGCCAGCTCGTAGAGCCGCCGTCGGTCGGCCGGCGGCAGGTCGGGCGCCACGGCCTGGACCGCCGCCGCGCCGGCCTCGGCGAGCCGGCGGCAGCCCTCCTCCTGGAGGTCGGCAGCGTCGGTGAGCCCGGTGACCAGGGGCCAGACGGCGTTCGAGCCGGGCGGCAGGGCGGACAGGGCGTCGAGGTTCCCCAGCAGGAGGGACGCCAGGAGATCGTAGACCGCCGTCGCTCCGTCGGGCGCGGTCTCGCCGGGAAGGAGCTCCACCAGGACCGGCGTGCCCGCGGCCACCACCTCGGCAGCCGCCCGGTCGCGTTCGGCGCTCCATTCCGCCGCCACCGGCGGCACGTAGAGCACGTCGTCGAAGGGGCCTCCGGGAAGGCCGGAGAACCGGGAACCTCCGGCGGGGACGGCGCCCAGCCGGCCGCGGGCGAGGTCGAGCCAGGGGACTTCGGCGGGCGGCCCCGCTTCCCAGGTCCGCGGGGCGAAACGAATCCAGAGGTGCTCCGGATCGGGGAGCTGGGCGGCAGGGCGGACTCCGGCCGCGGTGCGGGGCATGCTACCGCCCCGGTCCCGAGTCGCCGGCCGCAGCCGGGCGGCCGCCGAAGGCCTCCAGGGCTCGGCCGACGTACTTGGCCAGGACGTCGGCCTCGAAGTTCACCCGGTCGCCCGGGCCGGCGGCGCCCAGGGTGGTGACCTCGAGGGTGTGCGGGATCAGCCAGACGCGAAAGCGGTCGCCGGCGACGGCGGTGACCGTGAGGCTCACCCCGTCGAGGGCCACAGATCCCTTCTCCACCACGAAGGGCGCCATGGCGGCCGGCAGGGAGAACGCGACCACGCTGTGCTCGGCGTGGTCCTCGCGCTCGAGGATCTCGACCGTGGTGTCCACGTGTCCCTGGACCCAGTGGCCGCCCAGGGGATCGCCCATTCGCAGGGGCGGCTCGAGGTTCACCGCCGAGCCGGCCCGGAGCGAGCCGAGGGTGCTGCGGGCCAGGGTCTCGTCGCCCATCTCCACGGTCGACGAGGCTCCGCCGGAGGCGAGCTCGACCACCGTCAGGCAGACGCCGGAGACGGCGAGGCTCGCGCCGACGGCGAGGCGCTCTCCGAGCTTCGCGCTGTGGCCGACCTTCAGGAGCCGCCCGCCTCGGGGGGAGGGCCGGGGGTCTTCGAGGACGCGCCCAAGCTCCGCAACAAGTCCGGTAAACATCCCTGTCTCAGGCCCGTGATGATCAGGTCGCCGCCCCGACGGCCGGTGCGCAGCCGATCGAGGCGTGGGGCGCCGGCGAGCGTTCCGGCGCCCGCGCCGCCGAGGGGCCCGGGGGCCCTCTCGCCCCCCACGAGGAGCGGCGCGCAGTCGATGGCCACCCGGTCGAAGGCTGCGGCCGCGACAAAGGCTCCCGCGATCCCGGCGCCGCCCTCGACCAGGACGCTCTGGACGCCCCGGCGGCGAAGGTCGGCGAGGACCGTCGCCGGTTCGACCGGGTCGAGCTCGACGACCGTGGCGCCGACGGCCTCGAGGGCACGGCGTGGCCCGACACCCGGCGGGGCTCCGGCGCGGCGGGCAGTGTACACCAGCACCGGGCCGGCGACGGTGAACAGCCGGGCGCTCGGCGGCGTGCGCAGGCGCCGGTCCAGAACCACCCGGACGAAGGGCCGCCGCGGGTCGACGGGCGCCAGCCCCAGGCGGCGGTCGAGGCGCGGGTCATCGGCGAGGGCGGTGCCGCTGCCCACCAGGACCGCGTCGTGCTCCTCCCGCTGGGCGAGGCCCCAGCGCCGCCCGGCCGGCGAGGAGATCCACTGGCTCTCGC
>CAZIIB010000867.1:0-2018 GCA_964539125.1 uncultured Thermoanaerobaculia bacterium
GCCTGCTCGAGGTGCCCTACGGAACGACGGCGACCTACGGCGAGCTCGCCCGCCGGATCGGCCGCCCGACGGCGGTGCGGGCGGTGGCGGGGGCGAACGGCGACAACCGACTGGCGATCCTCGTCCCCTGCCACCGGATCATCGGCAGCGACGGCCGGCTGACCGGTTACGGCGGCGGCCTGTGGCGCAAGCAGCGCCTCCTCGAGCTCGAAGGGGCGCGACTCGACTTCGGCTGAGCGGCCTCGAGGAGGGGCCCGGTCGTCAGATAGGCCACGTTGCCCTCCATCCGCAGGCGAGGGCGGACACGTGGGCGACGTGATGTCTGCCGTGCCGGGCCCAAAGAGCGAGCATCCGGCCCGGGGGGACGGGACCGAGCCCTCGGACCGCCCTGTGAGAGGCTCGGGCCACCATGAAGGTCGTGCTCCTTCCAGGCCTCGACGGAACCGGCGAGCTGTTCGCGGGACTTCTCGGAACCGCCCCACCGGGAATCGAGGTCTCGATCGTCCGCTACCCGGGCGACGAGATCCTCGACTACGACGGCCACCTCGAGGTCGCGCGCCGCCATCTGCCCGCCGTGGGGCCCTTCTTGCTCGTCGCCGAGTCCTTCTCCGGCCCGATCGGCATCCGGCTGGCGGCCGGCGCGGCCCCCGGGCTCGCGGGACTCGTCCTCTGCAACACCTTCGCTCGGCGGCCCTCCTGGCGCGGGTTCCGGTACCTGCCCTGGAAGCTCTTCTTCCGCCGACCGGTGCCGCGGCTCACCGTGCGCCGGCGCCTGGCCGGACGCTGGACCACGGCGGAGTGGGTGCGGGTGGTCCGGCAGGTGACGGCCGAAGTCGACGCCGCCGTCCTGGCGGCGCGAATGCGCGCGGTCCTCTCCGTGGACGTCACCGAGGAGCTCCGCCGCGTCTCGGTCCCGGTGCTCGTTCTGCACGGCACGCGCGACGGGCTCGTCCCCCGTCGGGCCCTCGAGCACATCCGCTCCGCGAAGCCCTCGGTCGAGGTCGTGGAGCTGGATGCCCCCCACATGCTCCTGCAGGTCGCGCCCGAGGCCGCCTGGGAGGCGATCCTCTCGTTCCTCGCCACCCGGTGCCACCCTCTTGGTGGTCGACCTGATCGAGCCGGCTGACCGGTCGAGATCGACTCTCCTCACACCCCGTCCACCGCGCCCCGCCAGGTCGGGCACCCTCGCTGCGCCGCGGTGGCACTCCCTGGGTACCGGAGGACTTGCGCAATCTTCGCGGGTAAAGTAACATGACATACGGATAGTTCAATATTTAACATGGTGCAAAGACGGCGCCGACTCGACAGCCGGGGCTTCACCCTGATCGAGGCCCTGGTCACTCTGGCGATTCTCGCGATCGCCCTGGTCCTGGGGATTCCTGCCCTCGCCAACCTGATCTCTCGCAGCCGCCTCGAGGGGGCCGCCCGCGAGCTCGCCGTGATGGCCCAACGGGCGCGGCTCGAGGCGGTCAAACGCCGGGTCCAGACCGTGGTGGAGGTCGACCCCGCCACCGGTGCCGTGCTCGCCTACGCGGACGTCGACGGCGCCAGCGCCGGCGACCCGCCGAACCTGGTGTTCGACCCGGTGGCCGGAGAGCTGAGCTTCGACACCGACTACCGGATCGGCTACCTCGACCCCCGCCCGGGCGTCGAGCTCGCCGCCCCGACCGGCGGCGGGCCGGTCATCGACGGCCTGACCGACGCCGGGGGAGGCAAGCGCGTGATCGTGTTCCGGCCCACCGGCGCCGCCCAGGCGGCCGGCGGGATCCGCTTCGGCGACGCTGCCGAGCTCAACTTCCTCGAGGTGCGTCTGGAGCCGGCAGGCACGGGTCGCGTCGAGCTGCGCAAGTGGGACCGCGACACGAACGAGTGGTACGCCCACCGGGAAGGAGGTCGTCCATGGATCTGGTACACCGGGCCGTGACGGCTCGAGGGCGGCACGCGGAACGGGGGTTCTCGCTCATCGAGGTGCTGATCGCCTCGCTGATCCTGCTGATCCTCCTGCTCGGCATCATCCC
>CAZIIB010000868.1:0-2016 GCA_964539125.1 uncultured Thermoanaerobaculia bacterium
CGCCGGCCGCAACATCCACGCCGCCCTCTACGACGCGCTGCGCCTGTGCAAGGATTTATGACGTTCGGGGCCGGTCAGTTGCTTTTTGGGTCGGGTTGCCCCCAGATGTCGTCGAGCTAAACCTCTGGCTCCCGACCCGCCCTCGGCGTGACGCCGACAGTCACTCTTGACGCGGAGCCGACATCTGATCATCAGGTTGGCCGCCCGGAACTGAACGGAAACGAAGAGGTTTTTGATTAGAAGAGAACACTGTAGCGAATACCGAAGATGGTGATATCGTCCGTGAACGACAAATGCATTTGGTGCAAATTTGCAAGCTGTGCAGTTCCTATTCGATGATCTGAAGTGCGGTGCCACGGCTGATATCGGTTAGCCGCCATATGGATATTCCCATCCCGACACTCACACGGAAATGTTCAGTCTTTCAGCCATTCCAGTCCTGTTAAAGTTACTCGCCGGCCTGTGCGGTATCCTGGTTGCCGCCGTCGCATTTATAGAAGTCTGGCAGAATGACGACCATGCTCCCGTACGAGTCCGGTTCCGCAAAATTTGGGTAAAAGTATCTATCAGTCACTGGGGCGAATTGCCAGAAATTCTGATCCTATCTCTCCTAAATATGGAAATTTCACTAAAATATATTGTGAACATGTATTTTGATAAAATTGAAGTTATTGCACGGAAGCCCAAACTATACACGATTATTATATTTGCTATTGTGGGTTTTTCACTTGGAGGACCACTTGGCGCCTTAATATTCACTATTTTCTTTGTTGGGTCATCGAGCGTTTTTTCCGATTACATGGCAAAATGCCGAAAAAAAGTGAGGTTTTTAGTAGGTGTTTTGGGAATGATATTTTGCATACTGGGCTCAATAGCTAGCGCTATAGTCTGGATATATTTTTTGCAGACTTGTGATATTTACTATGCCCCGGTGCTTGGGTTTGTTCTAACCCCAATGACAGTAATATTTTTTTATCATGCCAATTCTATATTATTTAAATATGATGAACCCAGCGTCCCGGCATGTTTTTATGGAAGGAAATACATATACTGAAATTTATCCAGCATCGATGTCTTTCTATAGAACGATAGTTGTTGTTATATTTTCAGTATCTATGAGTCTTCCATTAACATTAACCGCTTTATTTGCTGGACATGTTATTGATTCCAACCTCCCCGTCCCGCAGACAGCTTAAATGCTAATTGCAAATGCAATATTCGATGGAATTACCGTCATAGTGACCCTATACTTATTGCGGTGGGCCATAATGGACAAGGCGGCGTATCGGATTCCTATAGCCGTATTCATTGATATATGCGCATCATCATTACTTGCAGTAACATCATTGTATTTAGGCTTATTTGGCACAAAATATAACATAGGCCTCGATCAGACCTTCAATGTTCTGATTGGAAAATCAATAGATGGACTACATGTAAGCTTTGGGCCTTATTTTTGGGCAATGCATACAGTTTTTTTTGCCTATTTTTATTTACATTGTCATAATATGGATTGCCTATGTTGCAAAAATGTTTTTGATTCCTATAAAAATTTTTTTGGCAAGGGACAAGAACACAAAAATCCCCTCAGATTGACGGCAGCACTATTTGCTTTTCTTGCAACCACGTTCACTTTTTTGGCATTGGCATCGGAGGAATTGTTATCGCAACTGAGCATTTGAAAGCCCTACCACTCGGGGTAGCGTAGGACTTACTTATTTGACATCGCCGCGGATGTCGATAGGCCGCTTGGCATCGTGGACGGTTCAAGCGAGTGTTGGATGTCGCCTTTTCAGGATTCGACGGATTAGCAAACCCAAATTTGATACTTTTGTATGCTGGAGCTACCTGCGTTTGGACACGCTGGTGTCGCGGAGGTTTTCGGAACTGTTGATGCGCGACATCCTCTGGCTTTTCACATGGTTTCTTAGAGTCGCGGTAGGGGGGCGGGTTATCCTGCTCCTCCCCGCACAGATCCTGGTGTGCGCTGCTAACGCACCGGGCCCCTGTCAAAGG
>CAZIIB010000869.1:0-2012 GCA_964539125.1 uncultured Thermoanaerobaculia bacterium
CGGCAGGAGCTCCCGGTCGGGCGCGTCCTCCACGCGGCCGTCGCGCCCGAGACTTCGCCCACCGCGGTCCGCGACGGCGCCCACGCCCTGCGCCTCGCCCAGACCCTGAGCCGGGCGGTCCGGGCGCGCTCGCCCGAAGAGCGCCTGGGCACTCTCCACCTCTTCGCGGCAGCCCCCAACGCCCTTCTCGTCTTCCTGGGCCAGATCTCGCCCGCCCTCGGGCCCATCCAACTCTACGAGTACGACTTCGACGCCAAGGCGCCGGGGGCCTACCGGCCGTCCTTCCGGCTGCCTGCCGGGAAGGATTGATCGCCCCACTCAACCTTCCGGGAGGAAGGGTGTTTCTCCCGAGTGAAGGCCAAGAGGAGCACACGGAGAGCCCATGAACCGCACCACCCTCCACCTCGAGATCGTCACTCCCTGTTTCCTCGCGGGCGCGAATCAGCAAGCCGCTCCCGAGTGGCGGGGGGCGTCTGGGCAGCAAGTGCCGGGAGGGATCGGGTGATGAGCGACGTGCTGACCTTCGACCAGATCGTCCGGGATCAGAAGGAGGCCATCGCGGCGGCTCTCCGCTCCGAGGCAGAGCATGCCGGAGTCGAGCTGCCTTTGGCTCTCGCCGAGCAAGTGGCCGAAGGGGCGGCTTCTGGAGAGACCCCCGACGAGAACCGGCGGAAGCTTCGGGACGCTTTCCACGACGCCCCGCCGCTCGCTCTCGTCGCCTTCGACACCCCCGGCGTCCACGATTACGTGTTCCGGGTCCGCCGGCCGGTCGACGTCGCAGGAGGGAGTGCAATTGTCGCCGCTCTGACCGATCCGAAGCGGGCCGCCGAGGCGTCGGGACACCTCAAGCGGTCCTTTGCATCGGTCGCGGACATCCTCTCGAAGAGTGGCCTTCCTGCCGGGTCCCTCGTCTTCGCCGGCGGCGGCCGAGGTTGCCTCGTCGTCGCCTCGCATCGAGCCGCAGCCCTGCGCTCCGCGCTCGAGGTGGTCCTCCCCGCCATCACCCAGGGCGATCTCTCGACGGTGACCGCGGAGGTCTCCGTCTGGCCGGACGACTTGAGCTCAGCGGCCCGTGAGGCGTCGGGCGGAGCCGCTCCGACGAGCCGCTACGCCGCCGCCCTCTCCGTTCTCATGGGGCGCCTCTCCCGCGAGCGGTCCCGGCGCGAGACGTTCGGCGAGACCGTCGAGGCCAAGGTCCGCCGGTGCGCCGCGTGCCGGCGTCGGGTGGCCACCGAAGAACGGCGGCAGGCGGCCGAGTGGATCTGCCACCCGTGCTCGGTGCGGCGCACCCTCGGCGGCCAGCTCAAGAGGGGCGCCGACGAGGCCAAGACCTTTGAGGACCTCGTCCAGCCGAATGATCGGTGGATGGCGGTCCTCTACGCGGACGGCGCGAACGTCGGCGCCGCCTTCCAGAAGGTCGACTCCCTCGCCCGCCACCGGGCTCTGAGCGTCGCCGTGGAGGATGCGTTCGACGCCGCGGTCGGCGACATCCGCCAGAGCCGAGAGCTCCGCGCTGCAGACGAAACCCTGCTCTGCCAGGCTCCGATCCGGGGCGGCGACGACGCGGTGTTCATCCTGCCGGCGTTCTTCGCCTTCAAGGCGGCTCAAGAGCTCGTCCGAAGGGTCGAGGCCCGGTTCGAGGTACAGGGCAATCCGCTCCTGAGGGAAGCCTTTCGCAACGCCCCGCCGGAGCTCCGCCAGTCGGTGGAGAGCTTCGGCGTGGGCGTCGGGATCGCCATCGGTGACGCCCACTTCCCGGTGAGCTTCCTCGTCCGCTACGCCGAGGAGCTCCTGAAGAGCGCGAAGCGGCTCATCCACGACGAGGCCGACGCAAGCCCCAGCGGCCGGACGGGCGCCCGAAGCGCGGTGGACTTCCTCGTCCTGGCCTCTGGAAACCCCCTCTCCGAATCGATCGCCAGACTTCGGAAGGCGCACTTCCGGATCGCTCCGCGGGGACGCGGACCGGGCCGCCTCCTCACCGAGCGACCGTACTCCATCGACTCGTTCGACCG
>CAZIIB010000870.1:0-1999 GCA_964539125.1 uncultured Thermoanaerobaculia bacterium
CTCGTATCCGGCCCCACGGCGCTCGCAACGCGACTGCGCGTTTCTCCCGCGCAGACTCCTGGCCAAGCCGTGGCCCGCTACCCGGTCCCGAACCGGTCCTCTCCCGCGGGGTCCGCTGACAGCGGGCGGTAGAAGTGCCGGAGCAAGCTCACGAGCCAGACGGTGGTGAAGGCGAGATAGACGACGAGAGCCCAGACGGCGGCTTTGCCGAGCCGCGGGTGGGGCGAGAGGTTGGCCGCCAGGGTCATGCCCATGAGGTGGCTCAGGAGCATGGGGGTCGCTTTGCCGAACCAGAGCATTCTAGTGCCGAGGGTCCGGAAGGTCTCCTCGCGCCGCGCCGGCGCCAGCCAGTAGTCCTTCCTGGGCAGGTTGATGAGGCTCTCGGGGAGGTGCGGCAGGATCAGCAGCAGGGTGGCGAAGGACGAAATGGCGAGCACGACCATGGCGATGTAGACGCCGAGGAGCTCGGTCCGCGACGACCAGCCGTCGGGCGTGCCGTCGCCCCTGAAGTGGGATGCGACCGTCGAGGGCAGGCGGGGACCGTAGTAGCCGATCTGGACGGCCACGATCAGCAGCAAGACCAGAAGAACCAGAACCGCGAGTCTCATGAGTCTGGCTGGGTCTGGCGAGGGCCGGACCGGATCTTCCTCGCTTGGCCCTCGAAGCCCTCCGGCCACTCGTCCTGCGAGTGCCTCGTCGCCTGCCAGTAGGCCATGAGCTCGGGCATCGAGTCGCCGCCCCGGGGTCTCGCCCTCCTCCTTCGCCCGGTCGAGCGCGAGGCCGGCCGGCATTCCCGAGAGGATCGCGGTCAGGCCCGGGCGGTGGCTCTCCCCGGCGGTGGTGAGCTGGAGGCGGCGCAGCATCGTGGGGGCGAAGTGTACACTCAGGGCCAGGAGGACCCGTCCCATGTCGATGACCCCCACGACCCCGTCCGCAACCGAAGGAACACGCAGCGACCTGCCGCTCCACGGCGCCGAGAACCCGTCGTCCCGGCGAGAGGGAACGACCCCCGGGAGCTTTGCGCTGCGCGCCGACGTGGGTGGCCCGTTGACCTACTCCTCGCCCGACACCCCGGGCATGCCCGCGCCGTCGGAGCGGACCGCGTGGGATTTCAATCCGGCGCCGCGGCCGGCCGGCCAGGCGGTCACCCAGCTCGAGCGCGCCCGCCTGGGTGAGGTGACCCCCGAGATGCGCCGGGTCGCCGAGCGCGAGGGGCACCTGACCCCCGAGCAGGTGCGTGACGAGGTCGCCGCCGGGCGCATGATCGTGCCGGCCAACCGGGTGCACCTCGGCTACCAGCTCGACCCCATGGCCATCGGCCGCGCCTCGAGGACCAAGATCAACGCCAACCTGGGCGCCTCGCCGGTCTCCTCGGGCACCGGCGAGGAGGTGGAGAAGATGCGCTGGGCCGTGCGCTGGGGCGCCGACACGGTGATGGACCTCTCCACCGGCGGCGACCTCGACGCCTGCCGCGAGGCCATCGTCCAGGCGTCGACTGTGCCGGTGGGCACGGTGCCGATCTATTCCATGATCATCGGCCGGCGCCTCGAGGACCTGGACGAGGGGGTGATCCTCGAGACCCTGGAGCACCAGGCGCGCCAGGGCGTGGACTACTTCACGATCCACGCCGGGATCCTCAGGGAGCACCTGCCGCTCATCTCCCGGCGCCTGATCGGGATCGTCTCCCGCGGCGGGTCGCTCCTCGCCAAGTGGATGCTCCACCACGGGCGCCAGAACCCCATGTACACCCTGTTCGACGAGATCTGTGACGTCATGCGGGAGTACGACGTGTCGTTCTCCCTGGGCGACGGCCTCCGACCCGGCGGCCTCGGCGACGCCACCGACGCCGCGCAGATCGCCGAGCTCGAGGTGCTGGGCGAGCTCACCGAACGGGCCTGGGCCAAGGGCGTGCAGGTGATGGTGGAGGGGCCGGGCCACATCCCCTTCGACCAGGTCGAGTACAACATGAAGCTCCAGCGGCGCCTGTGCCACGGCGCGC
>CAZIIB010000871.1:0-1998 GCA_964539125.1 uncultured Thermoanaerobaculia bacterium
TGTGAATCCACCGAAGGTCGAGCACTCCCTCTAGGGCTTTGAGGGAGTGCTGACGATATTCCCATGCGCGATCGGGAACCCCCAAGGCGTCGAAGGCCTCCGCCAGAAGGATGTCGATATACGCGACGTTCTCGGATTCGTGGAGTGCAGTGAACTTTTCCAGGGCTGCCTGGTATCGAGGGATGGCCTGCGCCGTCTTTCCACTGCGCGATGCAATGACGCCGAGACTCCAGTTGGCTCTCCCCTCCACCGCCAAGTAGTGTTGCTCGCGCGCTTCCTGAAGTAGCGCGACAAATCTAGCTCGAGACGAAGAGGGCACCTGGTCTTGGAGGTAGGCGCAAACCGACAGGTAGTAGAGACTCCACTCCTCGAAAGGTGAGCCTGCCGCTTGAAAGAGGCGTCGAGACTCACGGAACGCTGGACACGCCCGGTCGAGGTCGTAGGCTGGGTCGTAGGCTCGGATCGCCTCGCCGTAGAGGCGATGAGCGTCGGCGAGATCACGGAGAGCCCGTGAGTCTTGCGAAGCCGAACCGCCTCTGATGGCACCGATCGAGTCGAGAAGCAGACGATCACCTCCGATGGAAGCCAGCTCGGCGGCAAGCTCCTGGACCATGTCGAGCTGGCGATCGGCCTTGGCGAAGTCACCGTTGAGAAGGGTCTGTGCCCATTTCTGGAAGGCTTCGTTCTCCACGTAGAGACGGACGGCGCCCGGGAACTTCTCGACGAGTCGATGGATGTCTGACGGGGTTGCCTGCCCGTCGTCGAACGAGCGATCGAGGCGGGACTTGGCCTCCGCCCACTCGTCTCTTCGAGTGGGCCGACGCAGCTTGCGGATGTGGGCGCGGGCTGACTCGTTCCACTCGGAGTCGAGATCGAGCTCGAGGTAGCGCTCCCAGCTCTGAAGGGCCTGGTTCCCGAGGCCGAGCTCCTCGAGCGAGCTCGCCTGGTTGTACAAGGCCTCGGGGAAGTCCGGGACCATCTCGAGGGCGCGGTCGGCGAGGTCGAGTGCCGCGGCGAAGTCTTCCGGCTGGTGGAGGAGCCGGGCGCTGGAGAGGTGGGCGGCGCTCAGGTCGTTGAGGATCCGAGGATCCCCGGGGAGCCGCTCGAGCGCCTGATCGAGGAGCTCTATCGCTTCCTTCGGCCGATTCCTGAGCACGAGGAGGGCCGCATAGGCGGCGTCGTTCTCGGGGCGAGCACCGGCTCGGTGCTCCGCCTCGACGGCGGCCTCGGCCTCGAGGCGGGAGATGGCCGCCGGCTCTGCGGCCGTGGGGACGCCGGAAGCGGTCAACCTGAAGTCTGTGCCTCCGGCCGAGGCTAGCAAGGCGCCGTGAGCCGGCGTGTAGGGGCGGAGTGACGGGCCCCGAGACCGGGGCGGGTCGGGCGAGCTGAGCCCGGCGATCATGAGCAGGAGCGACAGGCTCAATACCCGCGATGGCTGGATCCGCCAAGTGCCGAGTCTCATCCTCTCGACTCTTTCCCCCTTGAGTCGCCGGCCGAACCCGGCCGGCCCCCCTTTGGTGAGCCTCTGAAAGAAATGCTAGCTAGAAGCTAACTTATAGCACGGAGGGTCCGGGCCTGGGTAGTCCGGTGCAAGAAGCAACGTGACCGGAATATCGTTTCAATTCGATATCCGCATTTCTCTTTACGACTGTCAGAGGGTGCGGCACGACGGGATGGAGCTCTCGGCGGCGGTCCTCTCGACGCCCCCAGGCAGAGCGGCTCAGATCACTCGAGCCGGCGCAGGGTAGCGGAGCCGAGGATGGCCAGGGTTTCAGTATCGAGGATCTGGCCAACTGGAGCTGAGTCGCCGGTCAATTGAGATGGGTTGACGGACCACTGAGTGAGCTCGACGGCGTTCTGTGCTCCCCCTGCCGTTGGGCCGGCCGAGACGGAGCTCGGCCGCTTCAGGCGGGAGTGCCCTCCTAAGCGCCCCCCGCCCAGATCCCTCGACAAGCTCGGGATGACAAGGTGGGGGGCGCGGGATGACAAGGTGGGGGG
>CAZIIB010000872.1:0-1991 GCA_964539125.1 uncultured Thermoanaerobaculia bacterium
AGAGGTCTCGCCGAGCTCTGACCGATGTGGGGCCGCGCCCTCATGCGCCGGCTGGAGGGGAAGGAGTAGGTCGTGGGATGACGCGGCCGGCCGCGTCTTCAGGCTCGGCCAGCCGCGGTTCTGGGTCGGGAGGGTGGAGCGGGAGGTACTAGGATCATTTGGGTACGCGACTCTTCAGCGAGGAAAGGCGAACCGTGGTCAACCTGACGATCGAGATGCCGGAGGAGGCGCTGTCGGCGTTGCGCGAGACGCCGGAGCGCTTCGCCGCCGAACTGCGGTTCGCCGCTGCGGTCCAGTGGTACCACCAGGGGCGGATCAGTGGGAGCAGTGCGGCTCAGATCGCCGGCATGACGCGGCTCGAGTTCCTCGATGAGCTCGCCAAGCGCAAGCTCGATGTCGTGAAGGTCGACCTCGATCGGCTCCGCGAGGGGATCGGCGCTGCCTGAAGCGCCCGTAGTCGACGCGTCCCCCCCTCATCGTTCTGGCCCGCGCCGCCGCCCGGCAAGACGGCAGCGCGAGGGTCGCTTCGCTCTCTGCGCTTGACGTACTTTAACCAATCCCGCAGAATGCGTAATCATGGCGACTCGAATTGCAGCAACGCAACTGGCTCGGGGGCTCGGAGACGTTCTGGGCCGGATCCGGTACCGGGGTGAGTCTTTCCTGATCGAGCGCAACGGGGTTCCAGTGGCGAGAATCGGACCCGTCAAGCCGGAGAAGCTGCCTCGACTCCGGGAGGTCGTCGAGGCCTGGACGTCGATCGAGGCCGACGATCGATTCGCCCTCGACCTCGCGGCGGTCGGAGCCGCGGACGCGCCGGCAGAAGATCCGTGGGCGTAGTCCTCGACACGAGCGCTCTGGTCGCCGTCGAGCGTGCCGGTGCTTCCCTTTCGGAGGCTCTCGGCACTCTTGCCGGAGAGGAGGTGGTCCTCCCGGCGATCGTGCTCGCCGAGTTGCTGGCGGGTGTCCGCCTGGCCGATGGCGGACGGCGAGCTGCTCGCCGTCAGGCGAAGATCGATTCCCTCTTGGCCGTGGTGCCGGTCGTCGAGCTCGGCGCGGAGATCGCGGACTCCTGGGCCGGCCTCTTCGCGGCCCTCGAGCGACGCGGCAGCCGCATTCCCGCCAACGATCTGGCCGTCGCCGCGACGGCGACCTACCTCGGTTTCGCGATCCTCGTGGGGCCGGACGACGAGGAGCACTTCCGCCGGGTGGAGAGTCTCGAGGTCAAGGTCCTCGAACCTGGGGCCTGAAGACGGTCGACGTCGAGCGGCTCCGAGAGGAGGGCAGCGCCGAGGCGCTGCCTCTCTCGCGCCCGGCCACGACGGTACGGGGTGCTATTCTGGCCGGCACTTGCTCCCCACTCGACACGCCGCGGGGCCTCGGGTGGGGTTACCTTTCAAGGGGCTGAAGCGAGTGCCGAGCGGCTACCATGAAGTTCACCCAGTATTTTCTCCGAAACCGCCATCGGGTCGATCGGCGGATGATCGAGGAGGAGTGGATCAGGCGGGTGGTCGAGGAGCCGGTGCAGGAGGTGGTCCAAGCGGATGGCAGGATCCGGAGGTGGAGGCGGATCGAAGAGGCCAGCGGACGATTCCTCCGGGTCGTGCTCTTGGAAGACGGCGAGACGGTTCACAACGCGTTCTTCGACCGGCGCTTCAAGGAGGCTGACGATGCGAGTTGAGTACTTCGAGGACACCGACACCCTCCAGATCACGTTCAACGACAAGATGGTCACTGATTCCCGAGACCTGGACGAAAACACGCTTCTCGAGGCGGACGCGGAGGGCCGGCTGGTGACGATCACCGTGGAGCATGCGAGTGAGCGCGCCGACCTCGGGACGTTCCTCTATCAAACCCACCGGGGCACCGCCGCCTGACAGGGAGAGCCGATAGGTCCTTACCGCCGGGTCTGCGGGAGGGTGCGCGCGAACGAGGAGTTCTCGGGGAGGGGGCACCGGGACCACGTCTGCAAGGACTGCGCGCGCGAGCGCAAG
>CAZIIB010000873.1:0-1990 GCA_964539125.1 uncultured Thermoanaerobaculia bacterium
TACATCTTCCCCTAGGGTGGGGGAGGGGCGGCCTGTCGCCGGTCGCCGCCGCCACCTGGAGAGCTCCGAGACAGATGCTCCGCCTGGTCGCCTACGCCCCCGACGGGGTCCGCCGCTTCCCGATCCATCGCCGGGAGCTCGTGATCGGCAGCCAGGCCGAGTGCGACATCGTGTTGCCCTACACCGGCGTCGCCCAGCAACACGCGCGGTTGACCTACGATGGCGGCGTCCTCAGGGTCGAGGACCTGGGGAGCCGCCGGGGCCTGCTGGTGGACGGCCAGCGGGTCAAGGAGGCGGATCTGGAGGTGCTGGACGAGGTCCGGATGGGCGGTGTCACCCTGCTGGTGGAGGACGTGGCGCCCGAGACCGAGGAGGATTCCGAACCCGAGCCCGCGCCGCCGGCGACCGGTCCGCCGGCCATGACCGCCGCGCTCATGATCGACCACCTGGCGCGGATCAGCAACTGGGTCCTCGCCGACGCGGAGAGCCGGACGACCCTCGAGTCGTTGATGGCGCGCCTCCTCGCCGACTTCGGCGGCGGCGCCCTCCTGCTCTTCCTGGGAGACCTCGACAGCGCCGGGATCAAGTTCGCGAGCGCCACCGACCCGGACTGGCTGGCGAGCGGCGACTCCCTGCTCGAGGCGATCAAGGAGCACCGGCAACGGACGAACGCGGGCGACGCCCGGAGCCTGTTCTTCGAGGGCCGGCTCGCGGGCGAGCCCGCCTGGACCTTCTATCGGGTGTTCAGCGCCCTCGACCGGCCGTACTTCATGATCGTCGCCCTGCGCCGGTTTGACCCCGCGGCCTGGTCGCCGGAGGCGGCCCTCTACACCCTGGGGGACCTCCTCTCGCTGGGTCTGGTGCACCACGTGGGCCGCTACGAGCCGATCCTGCCCGGGAACCGGGGGGTCCAGGACCTCACCCTCGACCCGCGCCTGGTGGTGGGGGAGTCGGAGGTGATGAAGGAGGTCCTCGAGCGGCTGCGGGTGGCGGTGGACACGGGGGTCCACGTCCTGCTCCGCGGCGAGCCCGGCGTGGGGCGCGAGCTCCTCGCCCGCTCGATCCACCTGTCGAGCCCCCGGCGCAACGGCCCGTTCATCGTCGCGCTCGGCTCGGGGGCGAACCCGACGCAGATCGAGGCCGATCTCTTCGGCTCCGAGGTCGCCGGCAAGGAGGGGACCGTCAAGCGCGAGGGCAAGCTCCCCCTCGCCGACGGAGGCACGCTCTTCCTCGACGAGGTCGACCTCCTGCCCCTCGAGCTCCAGGCGCGTGTCGTCCGCTTCCTGCGCTCCGGCGAGGTCGAACCGGCGGGCAGCCGCGAGGTGACCCGGGTCGACGTGCGCCTGGTCGCGGCCTGCCAGCGGCCCCTCGAGCCGGCGGTGGTGCGCGACGAGTTCCGGGTGGATCTCGCCTACCGGCTGTCGCGTTTCGTCATCGACGTGCCGCCCTTGCGCCGGAGGAAGGCCGACCTGCCGCTGCTCATCCAGTCGTTCATCAACCGGTTCTGCCACGAGACCGGCAAGCGGGTGGCGGGGATCACCACCAAGGCGATGACCGCGTTGCTCGCCTATGACTATCCCGGCAACATGGCCGAGCTGGAGAACATCTCCCGGCAGATGGTCTACCTCTGCCCCCACGGCGAGCCGGTGGACTTGAACCTCTTGCCCGAGGCGGTCAAGGCGAGCCCCCTCCACGCCGCCTCCCGGGTCGAGGCGGGGTCGGACCTGGAGCTCGACCGGCTGGTGGCGGGAGCCGAGCAGGCGGCGATTCTCGAGGCCCTGCGCCGGACCGGCGGCAACAAGTCTCGGGCCGCGCGGCTGCTGGGCATCTCCCGGAACACCCTGGCCGCCAAGATGGAGAAGCACGAGCTCTCGGCGTAGTGGCGGGTGGGGCGTCGCTCTCCCGCCGCGAGGAGGGGAGAGGGATCGCGGGTCAGCGGGGCGATCCGATGGGTCGCGGCGGTATCATCCGTACATGACCATTCAGTCTG
>CAZIIB010000874.1:0-1986 GCA_964539125.1 uncultured Thermoanaerobaculia bacterium
CGGCAGATCGCTCACCGGCGCGGCGAACATGCGCGTGAATTCTCCTGCTCCGGTCGGGGATGGGGGGCCACCGGCGGGTGCCGCCTGTACCGGTTGCTCCGGGGGCGTTGCGGCACCCGGATCTCCCGGCCCCGGCGGAGCCGGAACGTCGGCGGCCGGCGTCCTGAAGAAGCTAGTGAACTCGCCTGGCTCCCCGGCCGGCACCGGGGGTGGTGGTGTCGCCGGTGCTGCCGGCGCAACGGGGGGTGGCCCGGCTGGGGGTGAAGCAGCCGCCTGCGGGGGTGGTGGGGGAGCCGCGGGAGACGGTGCTGGGGGAGCCTCGCGCGGCGGTGGCGCCGCTGCCGCCCACGACGGTGCCTCGCCGGCTGGCGCCGGTCCGGGACGGACCGGGTCACCGGGGCGCGGGACCTCCCCACCAGGTCCGGTCGGAGGTTCTGGAATCCCGGCGGTGGGGCTCAGGAACATGCGGGTGAATTCCCCGGGTGCGCGCTCGGGCGGTGCTGGTTGCGTCGAAGACGCCGGGGGCGACACCGCCGGCGGCGACCCGGGCTCTGCGGGTGATAGCGCCGCGCCGGCGGGCGGCGTTGGCGGCGGCGCGGGGGCCGATGGTGGCGCGGGAGGAGGGGTGCCCGTGGGGCTGAGGAACATGCGGGTGAACTCCCCCGGCTCGCGCCCCGGTGAGGGCTGGTCGGCCCAGGGTGTGGCCGGCGGTGGAGCGGGCGTAGCCGGAGGTGGTGCGGGCGCCGGAGCCGCCGGTCCGCCCGCCGCTGGTATGCCCAGGGCATCGAGCCAGGCGGGCAAGCCGCGAAAATCGAGGATGAACTTGGTGACGACCGCCACGTCGTCCTCGAGCCGGGCGACCTCGAGCACCCGGCGCCGCTCCTGGGGCGGCAGCTGGTCGAGACGGGCGAGGAGCGCATGCGTGGCCGGTGCGGTCGGGGCGCCCAGGAAGTGGACCATGACCACCGCGCCGGTGCGCGCCATGGCGTGGTACGTCCGGACGTCTCCCTCGGCGATCTGCTCGAGGAGCGAATAGCGGGCGTGGAAGTCCTCTGTGGTCATGGGCTGCCGGCAGTTGTGGGAGGAGCGTCACCGGGCGAGCGACCTGAACGGACTTCCCGGAACCGGAGAGTCGTCCGTGTGCAGCGCCCTTCCGGCCTGTATACTATACTATCCCATTGGACGGGGAGCGGGCAAATCGTCAGCCATTGAGTCTTGAGTCGAACTGGCACGGCGCCGGGGCGTCCCACGGCGGCGCGGTCGTCCGCACCGGTCGAGCCGGGTTCGGAGGATGGTTATGGAGAGTCTTTCCCGCGTGGTCTGGAGCGAGGGGATGCACCTTGCTCAGCACCATTTCCAGTCGCAGAGCCGGTACTTCGAGAGCCTGACATCGTTCACGCTCTCGCAGCTAGCGTTCAAACCGTATGGACTGGTGGGGTGCGAGCTGGACGCGGAGGCCCTGCTCAACGGAACCGCATCCATCAACTACGCCCAGGGCATCATGCCGGATGGTCTGAGCTTTCACTTCCCCGAAGACGAGCTGCCGGCTCCCCTGGAGATACGCGAGCTGTTCTCGCCGACCCACGACAGCCACCTGTTGCTGCTGGCCATCCCGCCCGAGCGTCAGGGTCAGGCCAACTGTGCCCTGGACGGCGCCCTGAACCATGGCGAGCTACGCTTCCGGTCCGCCACGGAGCCGGTGGTGGATGAGATCACCGGGCAGGACGTGAAGCCCGTAGCGTTCGCCCGTAAGAACTTCAACCTGGTGCTGGACGTGGAGGAGCGCGACGACCTGGTAACGTTGCCGCTGGCACGCGTGCGGCGGGACGGGCGGGGTCACTTCATCTACGATCCGGAGTACATCCCACCGAGTCTCCGCATCGGCGCCAGCACTCGTCTGGTGGGCCTGCTGGAGCGCCTGGTGGAGATGCTGGATGGGAAGTCGGCATCCATGGCGGCGGAGCGGACGGGTGGTGCAGGCGTCGT
>CAZIIB010000875.1:0-1985 GCA_964539125.1 uncultured Thermoanaerobaculia bacterium
CGCATAATGATCCGTGGAGTCGAATCGACTCCAATTTCCGTTGACCTAGACATCAATATATGGGATTTTTGCGGACAAGGAGTAGCGAAATGTGGGGCGTGTGTGCGTGTTTCACGGTCCGCAGTCTTCCGTTTTGGGGCCCCTCAGGCATGTGGTAGCATTTTAGCCATTGCGGCGGATGCAGGAAGGGAGGCCAGCTGATGCCAGTTTCCGTCGTCGTTGGTGGTCAGTTCGGATCAGAAGGTAAGGGAAAAGTAGCCCTGGAAATTGCTCGGCGCCGAAGAGCCCGCGGGGTCGTCCGGGTCGGCGGAAGCAATTCTGGTCACACCGCCGTGGCCGCGGATGGCCGCGTTCATGCGCTTCGTCAGATTCCTGCCGCAGCATTGGCGCCCGACGTTCTCGTGATACTGCCTCCCGGCAATCTCATCGATATCACCGTTTTTCAGAGAGAAGTCGCGGCATTGGGGCTTACACCCGATCGCGTGGTGGTGGACCCTATGGCAACCGTGATAACCGAAGAAGACGCACTGGCCGAGCACAATGCGAGGATGGCATCTTCGCTCGGATCGACACAATCGGGCACCGGAGCGGCATTGCTGCGGCGGATCTCCCGACAAGGCGACGGCTTTGGTGTCCAAGCATCAGATTATCCCGAGTTAAAGGCGTTTCTGGGCGATACGTCTGTTGTTATGCGCCGCATGTTGGACGCAGGGCAGCGCGTAGTGGTTGAGGGAACCCAAGGGTTCGGACTATCCGTCTTGCACGGGGGATTCTACCCAAAGGCCACCAGCCGAGATACCACCGCGGCAGCCTTCGTCGGAGAGGCGGGGTTGAGTCCCCTAGATGTTGACGACGTGACGATGGTTGTCCGGACGTTTCCAATCCGTGTCGCTGGAAACTCGGGACCGTTGTCCGGCGAGACGACATGGGCCCGGGTCGCTAAGCAGGCCGGTCTTCCGGAAGACTTCTGCGAACGGACCACGGTGACCGGCAAAATCCGCCGCGTTGGGCATTTTGATCCCGAGATTGTACGGCGGGCCATCGCCGTCAATAATCCAAGCCACATCGTTCTGAATCACGTGGACTATGTGGATGCGGAAGTTAGGGACGGCCACTTTACCAATTTCGCTCGGAATTTCGTCCGAAACATCGAGGAGACGATCGGTAGGAAGGTTTCCTGGCTCGGCACGGGTCCGGCGTCTCTGGTCCCCCGTCCTGCGCTCAACGCCAAAAAATCTTCGAGCGCGAAGCTAGATCATTTCGAAATGCTGTCGCCAGCCTGACTGCATCATCTTGGCGACTCGTTCTTCGACCACCTCGGCTATATCGCTCTGAAGCAGAAGCCAGTAGGACCGACAGGATCCCCTGCGGAAAATAAGCCGCACAACCCGATACTCGCCTGGTATTTCCCTCGAAAGTCGTCCCTTCAATGCCTCCATTTGCTGGTAAACGGAAGCAGTGCGATTGAGGTGGTGATAGATGACGAGTGACTGTCCCCGATTCCAAAATTCTCGAAGCTCGTCCCAAAATACGTACTTGCCTGCCTTCGGGTGCTTCTTGTCGACCGACGCGATCTCTATTCCATTATCTGGGTCGAAAAATACAATTTCCCGGTCTAGGGTTGCAGCTAGGCAGTCGCTCAACCATTCGGCCCTGTAGGCGACCCTCTCAGAGGGCAGGAACCGCGAGCCATGCTCGAACTGTTTCGCGATGTGCTTCCCGAAAAACATTGTTTGCGGCGGTAGCAGCCTCTCAGCGGCGATGGCAGAAACCTCTCGACTGCCATTCTCGACCAATACCTTCAGCTTGTTGAAGAGTTTGGGATCCAGGTGCCGGAACTCCTCCTTTTTCAAATACGTGATATGTCGTCCATCATTATTGTGATTCTCGTCAGGAAACAGGCACCAAACAATAGCGAGATGAACTCTATTCACTTTGTCATGTCGGCAACAAATCCATCTCAGGAGGGCAAATTTTCCGTAATC
>CAZIIB010000876.1:0-1984 GCA_964539125.1 uncultured Thermoanaerobaculia bacterium
CGGGTTCGCCGTGGTGGCCCTGGTGGGCGTGATGCGGGAGGGGATCGCTCCCCGCCGCGCGGCCCGCCTGAAGGCGGCCCTCGGCGTGAGCCCGGAGACCATCGAGCGCTGGCGGCTCTTCTGGAAGGAGCGCTTCGGGGAGGACGGCGAGGTCCGGGCGTTTCTGGGGGGACTGGCCGGGGGAGCGCGGAGCGCCCGGGCCCTCCTGCGCCGGCTCCGCCAGGGGGCGAAGTCGTCGTCGTCTCCGCGGCACCCATTCGTCGGCCTGCTCGTCCTCCTCTCCCCGCTCTCGACGGCGTCGGTCGATCGCAAGCTCTTATTTCGATGGGCCTTGGGAATACGCAGAGGTTGCCTCGTGCACGCTCCGTGACGGTCCGCTAGCGTCTGCGCCCTTTCGACGGAGGCGTCTCTTCGACGCCGGAAAGGAGCAGACGAGATGGTCAACGACGATCTCACTTCGATCCACGAGAAGTGGGCCCGCTTCCGCTTCGCGGTGGTGAGTCCCCTCCTCGCCGCCCCGCCGGGAAAGGGGGAGCTCCGTGCGGAGCTGACGCGGCTTTCCGGGAAGCGGTTCGTCCACCCGGTCACGAGGGAACCCGTGGTCCTCGGCTTCTCGACGATCGAGCGGTGGTACTACGAGGCCCGCCGGGCGCGGGACCCCCTGAAGGTCCTGAGGAAGAAGGTCCGGCGGGACCGGGGGAGCCTGCCCTCGCTCACCGCCGAGCACCGCCGGGCCCTTCGGGAGCAGTACCGAGAGCACGCCGACTGGACGGTCCAGCTCCACTTCGACAACCTGACGGCACTCGCGGAGGAGGACGCGGCGCTCCTGCCCCTCCCCTCCTACTCCTCGGTCGGCCGGTTCATGAAGCAGGCCGGGCTGCACCGTCTCCCCCGGACCAAGGGGCGCGACACGGAGGGTTTCCGCCGTGCGCTGGAGCGGCTCGACAAGCGGGAGGTCCGGAGCTTCGAAGCCACCCACGTGAACGCGCTCTGGCACGCGGACTTCCACCACGGCAGGATCCAGGTCCTGGGTGGGGACGGGGAGTGGTACACGCCGATCGCTCTGGGCATCCACGATGATCGCTCGCGTCTCGGGTGCCACGTCCAGTGGTACGGGGCGGAGACGGCGGAGAACGTCACCCACGGCTTCTCCCAAGCCTCCCAGAAGTGGGGGCTGCCGGCGCTCTTCCTCACCGACAACGGCACTCCCTTTTGCGCGGCGGAGGTCGAGCAGGGGCTCACCGACACCGCCGTGAAGCACGAGACCACGCTGCCGTACTCGCCGTATCAGAACGGCAAGGAGGAGGCCTTCTGGGCCTCGCTCGAAGGTCGGCTCGTGGCCATGCTCCGCGGAGGGAAGAACCTCACCCTCCGGATGCTGAACGAGGCGACCCAGGTCTGGCTGGAGCTCGAGTACAACCGTCGCCACCACCGGGAGACCGGCCAGTCGCCGCTCGAACGGTTCCACCAGGGGCCCAGGATCTCGCGGGAGAGCCCTTCGGGAGAGGAACTCCGCCGCGCCTTCACCCGCAAAGAGTCGAGGAAGCAACGGAAGTCGGACGGGACGGTCACGGTGAAGAGGGTCCGCTTCGAGGTGCCCTCCCGCTTCCGCCACCTCGACCGGCTCGGTGTGCGCTACGCGGAGTGGGACAAGACGACCGTCTACCTCTTCGACCCGGCCACCGGCGTCTTCCTGGACCGTCTCTTCCCGCTCAATCGGGAGAAGAACGCCGACGGGGCCCGGCGGAGTCTGGCCCCGATCGACGGTCCGGCGCCGGCCGAAGAGTCCGCTGGCCAGCTCCCGCCGCTCATGAGGAAGCTGCTCTCGGACTTCGCCGCGACCGGGCTTCCCTATCCCTATCTCCCCAAGGACGAGGAGGACGACGAGGGGCTCGCGGCGCTGGAGGTGGCCCGATGAACCGCAAGCTCTTGACGATGTTCAGCCTGAAGTGGAACCCGTTCACCCCCGACGTCCCGGTGGAGG
>CAZIIB010000877.1:0-1979 GCA_964539125.1 uncultured Thermoanaerobaculia bacterium
GCCCACCGCCGGGCTCGACCCGCCGGCGCGCGAGCGGATGCTGCGGCTGATCCGCGAGGTGCGGGACTCGGGCACCGTCCACATCATCATCTCCTCCCACCTGCTGCGCGACGTCGAGGAGTGCTGCGAGGAGGTGCTGGTGCTCAAGGAGGGCGAGATCGCGGGCTACTCGAACCTCGCCGAGGAGCGGCGGACCCACCGGAGCTTCCTCGAAGTGGAGACCCGGGGCGGGGAGGAGGGCTTCCACGAGGCGATCCGGGCCCTGGGCTGCGAGCTGGCCGTGGCGCCGGGGCGGCGCCTGAAGATGGTGCTGCCGGCGGGCGTCGGGGTGAGCGACCTCTACCGCCTGGCCCAGCACCACCAGGTGCAGCTCCGGCGGGTGAGCTTCAAGCGGGACTCTCTCGAGGACATCTTCTTGAAGGCCATGGAGGGGCCCTTGCCGGCCGCCCCTCCCGGGCCGAGCCGGCCGGAGCCGGAGGAGGGTACCCGTGGCGGTCTATGAGCAGAGCTACCGGCGCTACACCGGTGAGATCTCCCGGCCGGCCTCGCGCTTCCTGGTGATCCCGCGCTACGCCTACCAGCGGCTCGCGGGCTCGAAGTTCCTCTGGGCCCTGCTGGTGGTGGCGACCCTGGGGGCCCTGGGAGCCGCCGTCTTCATCTACGTGCTGCACAACGCCCGGGTGCTCGAGGCGCTTCACATCGAGATCGCAGGCCGCTTCTCCATCGACGCGGGTTTCTTCGGCGTCTATCTGGCCATCGAGCTCTGGGTGGCCTACCTCCTGGTGTTGGTGGCCGGCCCGTCGCTGGTCTCCATGGACCTGGCGAACGGCGCCCTACCCCTCTACTTCGCCCGGCCCCTGAGGCGCTCGGAATACGTCGCCGGAAAGCTCGCCGTCCTCGCCGTGCCCCTGTCGCTCGTGACCTGGGTCTACGCCCTGGGTCTCTTCCTGCTCCAGGCAACCCTGGAAGGCGACGGGTGGTTGTGGCACCACCTGCGAATCGCCTTCGGGTTGTTCGTGGGCTCGTGGGTCTGGATCGTGGTGATGAGCTTCCTGACCCTGGCCCTCTCCGCCCTGATCCGCTGGCCGCTGGCGGTGCGCGGGGTGCTGCTGGTGATGTTCCTGGTGCTCCCCGGCTTCGGCCTCGCCCTCGCCCACGCCATCGGCTCGGACTGGGGGCACGTGATCGACCTGCCGGTGGTCCTCTCCACGATCGTCTCCTCGCTCCTGGGCGTCGAGGCGGAGTTCGGTCTGCCGGTGGCCGGCGCCTGGCTCGCGGCGCTGGCCGTCCTCGGCGGCTCGTTCCTCCTGCTCTGGAAGAAGCTCCGGGCCTACGAGGTGGTGTCGTGAGCGACGGGGAGCGCCGGATCGTCTTCGACAACGTCTCGAAGTTCTACGGCGAGGTGCTCGGCGTCAACCGGGTGAGCCTGGCCATCGAGCCCGGGATCACCGGCCTGGTCGGGCCCAACGGCTCGGGCAAGACGACCCTGTTCAACCTGGCGACCGGCCTGCTGCGGCCCTCGCGGGGGACGGTGCGCGTGCTCGGGATCCCGACGAACCGGCCGGAGGAGCTCTTCCGCCGGGTCGGCTACGCCACCCAGTTCGACAGCTTTCCCAAGGGGATGACCGGCGGGCGCTTCGTCGAGGCGTTCCTGCGCCTCCACGGCTACTCGGGTCCGGAGGCGCGGCGCCTCGCCGAGGAGGCGATCGAGCGCGTGGGCCTCACGGCCGCCGCCGGCCGGCGGGTCGCCGGCTACAGCAAGGGCATGCGCCAGAGGATTCGCCTCGCCCAGGCGATGGCCCACCGCCCGTCGGTGATGCTCCTCGACGAGCCCTTGAACGGCCTCGACCCGATGGCGCGCGCCGAGATGCTCGCCCTCTTCCGCCAGCTCGCCGGGGAGGGCCTCCACGTGGTGGTCTCCTCGCACATCCTCCACGAGGTGGACATGATCTCGGACTCGGTGGTGCTGCTCAACAACG
>CAZIIB010000878.1:0-1978 GCA_964539125.1 uncultured Thermoanaerobaculia bacterium
GTGGAGCAGTACACTCAGAGCCTCGGAGACGGCCGATGAGCGACTACCACATCAACCTCTTCTGGAGCGACGAGGACGAGTCCTTCGTGGCGGACATCCCGGACCTGAAGTACTGCTCGGCGTTCGGAGATACGCCGGAAGAGGCGCTGGCGGAGGTAGAGAAGGCGAAGGAGGCGTGGTTGGCGACGGCTCGTGACCGTGGCCAGGCGCCGCCGAAGCCGCGCTACCGCCCCGCGATCTACCAGGTCGCCGGGTAATCCGTCTCGGCTCCACTCAGCTCTTTGGCTCTGGCGCGATCGAGCTCGCGCGCTTCGACGAGTTCGACGAGAGCCGTATCGACTTCAGCCGCTGGAAGGGGCTGTACGAGACCTGGCTGCGGCGCAAGACGGCCTACGACGAGCAGGTGCGCGAAGGAACGGTGGTGAAGGCCTTGCGCTTCGAGCCGGCGTACTGAGGATGGCTGACGTGGTCCTGCCATCATCGACGTCCTTCAAGACGCCAGAGCGAGCTGCCTGCGGAGGAGGTCGCTCACCAGCTCGTGGACCGGCACGCCTTGCTGGTGGGCTCGGCGACGCAGCTCCTCCGCGACATCGGGTGCCACTTCCACCTCATAGTGGCGCCGTAGCTGCTCTGCTTCCAGTACCTCGCCTTCCGGCGCCAACGCATCCGGATAGTCCATCGTGTCGTGCTCGCTCCAAAACTCGGCGGCCTCGTCGTAGCTGGAGAACTCGTCCGACAGCGGATCAACTCTTTTTCGCTTGCTCATAGTGGCCGCTCGCCAGCGCACGTGGGAAGGGCGGGTGCCCGCTCAGGTCGGCTTTGACTCCGGGGCGTGGAGAATGCGCTTCGGGTGCTGCTTCTGGCGTTCTTGGTAGTGAGCGACGAGGCGGTACGGATCGTTGCCGAAACGCTCCGAGATCCGGCGACGGGCCTGCCGCACGCGGTAGATCTCTTCTTCTTCGACTTCGAGGGACTGCTCGATCTGGTCACTCATTGGTTTCTCTCTCACTGATCGCCACACCCCTGCGGCCATCGAATATCGAGTGACCGCGATCACCGCCGCGGTCTCCTTCTACGCCTGGCGCGCGGCCAGGAGGTCGCGGAGGGCTGCCTCGGCCTCCTCGGGCGGGTAGCGCCGCCTGAGCTCCTCGAACGTCTGGCGCTGGCTCTCCAGGTCCGCGGCGGTGACCGACCGGGTGAGGGAGTAAACGACGTACTGATTGAGCGAGATCCCTTCCCGCGACGCCTGCTCGGCGAGACGGCGGTGGAGGGACTCCGGTAGGCGAACGGTCATACGGCTCATGAGCCTTCCTCCTTCAAGAGCGCGAGGAATTCGGATGGTCGTAGCATCCGAAACCCAAACTCACGCGAGGCTCTCCGGAAGTCCTTCTGGTTCTCGGTGACGAGGACCGCGCCACTATTGACGACGCAATCCACCACCAGATCATCTCCGGGATCGGGACTGGCAGGTCGGTAGGTGAACCTGACAGGGACGTATTCGCTGCGGCTTAGCAACGCCTGTAGTGCCATGGGCACGGCCTGCCGCCGGTCGGCACCGAGCTTCCGGAGCATGACGTCTTCGTACTCGAGCGCGAGAGCTGTGGAGACGCAGGGTTGGAACCTGCGGGTCACCCACGCGTCCATGACAGCTCCCGCCGGACCTCGCCGGCTCAAGCCGGCGATCAGCACGTTGGTGTCCACCACAGCTCGCCTCACTGCGTCACTATAGCATCGTATACGGCGCTGCTTCGCAGTCGAAGTCGCGCTGTGTGACTCTCCTCACCCCGGGCGAAGGGCTGCGCTCGCCTCAGACCTCGTACACCACGGGTTTGGACGCTACCCCTCCAGCGAGAGATCGGCGAAGCGGGGGATGCCGAGGGGCGACGGCTTGAACCCGTTGACGCGGAGCGAGTAGACGTAGACCGTCGGGCCGTACATGAGGGGGAGGAGCGGCATCTCCTCGGCCACCGGCTCGAGC